>NZ_JARVST010000008.1:0-121196 GCF_030209055.1 Pseudomonas sp. lyk4-TYG-107 | reverse complement strand
AACCCCTGTTACCGCCGTGAAAGGGCGGTGTCCTAGGCCACTAGACGAAGGGGACGCAAACCCTTCTATACAACTGATCAACGTTGAGTGTTGATCGCTTCGGAGCCGGTGTGGCCAGGCTTCGAAGTGTAAATTGGTGGAGCTAGACGGGATCGAACCGTCGACCTCTTGCATGCCATGCAAGCGCTCTCCCAGCTGAGCTATAGCCCCTCATCGTTGATGTCATCGCTGAGGACGGGGCGAATCTTAAGGGCGTATCGAAAGCCTGTCAAACTTATTTTTGAAAAATTTCAAAGTTTTTTGTCGGCATAACAATCACTTACCGCCCTCCCCCAGAAAATCCGGGGGAAAAACGCCGAAGGCCGGAATCAAACGATCCCGGCCTTCGGCGGTTACCGCAGAGTCAGACGTGCTTAAGCAATCGCGCCCAGCAGCTTTTCCCACTCTTTGTTTTCTTTCTTCGACACGCCACCCAGCAGGTCAATCGCCTGGCGCAGACGGAAACGAGTCAGGTCCGGACCGAGGATTTCCATCGCATCGAGCACCGACACCGAACTCGCCTGCCCGGTGATCGCGGCAAACATCAGCGGCATCGCATCGCGCAGCTTCAGTTCGAGGGATTCGACCACCGCCTGAATTGTTGCGGTAATGCTGTCCTTCTCCCACTGACGCAGGCTTTCCAGCTTCCACAGGATCAATTGCATCAACTGACGCACCTGATCACCGGAAAGCTTTTTCGATTCGAACAGCTTGGCATCCGGGTTCACGCCACCGGCAAAGAAGAAGCCGCCCAGCGGTGCAACCTGGCTGAAGGTTTCCACACGCCCCTGCACCAGCGGCGCGATCTTCATCATGTATTCGGCGTTGAATGCCCACTTCTGCACTCGCGCGGCGAATTCTTCCACCGGCAGATCTCGCAGCCACTGGCCGTTGAGCCACGACAGCTTCTCGATGTCGAAGATCGGCCCGCCGAGGGACACACGCTTGAGGTCGAAGTTGTCGACCATTTCCTGCAGCGAGAACTTCTCGCGTTCGTCGGGCATCGACCAGCCCATGCGACCGAGGTAGTTGAGCATCGCTTCGGGCATGAAGCCCATGCGCTCGTAGAAGGTCACCGAGGTCGGGTTCTTGCGCTTGGACAGCTTGCTCTTGTCCGGGTTACGCAGCAGCGGCATGTAGCACAGCTCCGGTTGTTCCCAGCCGAAATATTCGTAAAGCAGAATCAGTTTCGGCGCCGATGGCAGCCATTCTTCGCCGCGCAGCACGTGGGTGATGCCCATCAGGTGGTCGTCGACCACGTTGGCGAGGAAGTACGTCGGCAGGCCGTCGGTCTTCATCAGCACTTGCATGTCCATGCGATCCCACGGGATCTCGACATCGCCACGCAGCATATCCGGCACCACGCAGACACCTTCGGTCGGCACCTTCATGCGGATCACGTGTGGTTCGCCAGCCGCCAGACGGGCCGCGACTTCTTCCTTCGACAGCAGCAGCGCGCGGCCGTCGTAGCGCGGGGTCTCGCCGCGCGCCATTTGTTCGGCGCGCATCTGGTCCAGTTCTTCTGCGGTGCAGAAGCATGGGAACGCATGGCCCATGTCGACCAGTTGCTGGCAATACTTCTGATAGATATCGCCACGCTCACTTTGACGATACGGGCCGTGCGGGCCGCCGACGTCCGGGCCTTCGCTCCAGTCGATCCCCAGCCAGCGCAGGGCGTCGAAGATCTGCTGTTCGGACTCGCGGGTAGAACGCAACTGGTCAGTGTCTTCGATGCGCAGGATGAACTCACCGCCATGCTGCTTGGCAAAGCAGTAGTTGAACAATGCGATGTAAGCGGTACCTACGTGGGGGTCCCCGGTAGGCGATGGCGCGATGCGAGTGCGGACGGTGGTCATGGCATGTCTCGAAAAGAATGAAAAGCAAAACAATCAAGCGGCGAATGGTAACAGGCGACACCCGCCCCGCTCCAGCGGGCAGGGCATTTAAGCCAAGTTTGCGTCTGTAACGCCCATAGACCGTGGTGACGGCCCGAATATCAGCCATCGGCATTTACCGTTTATCGGCGGTATGCCAGATTCAGCCGCAGATAACTTTCCTTACAATTCCTCGACTACAGTTTGCCTCATGCCTGCCCAACTCAAGCGTCGCCTGTTTATTTTCCTGCTCCTGGTGCTGTTGATTGCCGGGGGCTTCTTCGCCCATTGGTTTTTCAAGGGGCGCTTTTATGAAAGCACCGATAACGCCTATGTCCAGGGCGAGATCACCCGCGTCTCCAGCCAGTTGAGCGCACGCATCGACGAAGTGTTGGTGCAGGACAACCAGCACGTGGAAAAAGGCCAGTTGCTGGTGCGCCTTGAACCCAATGATTTCCGCCTCGCGGTCGACCGCGCCAATGCCGCCCTCGCCACCCGCGAAGCCGAGCGTTTGCAGGCACAAAGCAAATTGACCCAGCAATCGAGCCTGATCGCCGCCAGCGACGCGCAGGTGGCGACCACCCAAGCCACCCTTGGCCGCTCGCAGATGGATTTATCGCGTGCTGAAACCCTGCGCAAACCCGGCTACGTTTCCGAAGAACGAGTGACTACCCTCTCCGCTGACGCCCATATCGCCCGCTCGCAAGTGGCCAAGGCCCAGGCCGATGCGCAGAGCCAACGCCAGCAGGTCAACGCACTGACGGCCGAGATCAAACGCCTCGACGCGCAGATCGCCAACGCCCGCGCCGATCTGGCGCAAGCCGAGCTCAACCTGACCCGCAGCGAAATCCACGCGCCGATCAGCGGCATGGTCGGCCAGCGCGCCGCACGCAATGGCCAGGTGGTGCAGGCCGGCGCGTATTTGCTGTCGATTGTCCCGGACGAAGACATCTGGGTGCAGGCCAACTTCAAGGAAACCCAGATCGGCCACATGCAGCCCGGACAGAAAGCCGAGCTGACCTTCGATGCCTACAGCGACACGCCGATCGAAGCGCGAGTCGACAGCCTGTTCGCCGCCTCCGGTGCGCAGTTCAGCCTGCTGCCGCCGGATAACGCCACCGGCAACTTCACCAAAGTCGTGCAGCGGATTCCGGTAAAACTGACCTTCAAGGCCGATAACCCGCTGCACGGCAAGATCCGCCCGGGCATGTCGGTCACCGCCACCGTGAATATCAAAGACGCCCCAGACAATGGCCGGTGATTCGCTGATCCGCCCCGTTGGCGAACCGACCCGGCGGGACTGGATTGCGGTGATGAGCGTGATGCTTGGCGCGTTCATGGCAGTGCTCGACATTCAGATCACCAACTCCTCGCTCAAAGACATTCAAGGCGCGCTGTCGGCGACGCTGGAAGAAGGCTCGTGGATTTCCACCTCGTATCTGGTCGCGGAAATCATCATGATCCCGCTGACCGCGTGGCTGGTGCAGTTGCTCTCGGCACGGCGCCTGGCGGTGTGGGTGTCGCTGGGTTTTCTGATTTCGTCCTTGCTGTGTTCGATGGCCTGGAGCCTCGAAAGCATGATCGTCTTTCGCGCCATGCAGGGCTTCACCGGCGGCGCGCTGATCCCGCTGGCGTTCACCCTGACCCTGATCAAACTCCCCGAACACCATCGCGCCAAAGGCATGGCGATGTTCGCCATGACCGCGACCTTCGCCCCGTCCATCGGCCCGACACTGGGCGGCTGGCTCACGGAAAACTGGGGCTGGGAATACATTTTCTACATCAACATCCCGCCGGGGCTGATCATGATCGCCGGGCTGATGTACGGGCTGGAGAAGAAGGAAGCGCACTGGGAACTGCTGAAAAGCACCGACTACACCGGGATTCTCACGCTCGGTGTCGGCCTCGGATGCTTGCAGGTATTTCTTGAAGAGGGCCATCGCAAGGACTGGCTCGAATCGAACCTGATCGTGACCTTGGGCAGCATTGCCCTGCTCAGCCTGATTACCTTCGTCATCGTGCAGATTTCCAAACCCAACCCGCTGATCAACCTCGGCATCCTGCGTAATCGCAACTTCGGCCTGTCGAGCATTTCCAGCCTGGGCATGGGCGTCGGTTTATACGGCTCGATCTATCTGCTGCCGCTGTACCTGGCGCAGATCCAGAATTACAACGCCCTGCAGATCGGCGAAGTGATCATGTGGATGGGCGTGCCGCAGCTGTTCCTGATTCCGCTGGTGCCCAAGCTGATGAAATTCGTCTCGCCGAAGTGGCTGTGCACCCTGGGCTTCGGGTTGTTCGGGCTGGCGAGTTTTTCGTCGGGGGTGCTCAACCCGGATTTCGCCGGGCCGCAGTTCAATCAGATCCAGATCATCCGGGCGCTGGGTCAGCCGCTGATCATGGTGACCATTTCGCTGATCGCCACCGCGTACATCCTGCCGCAGGACGCGGGGTCGGCATCGAGCCTGTTCAACATCCTGCGCAACCTCGGCGGCGCGATCGGCATCGCCCTGCTCGCCACGCTATTGGATGCGCGCACCAAGACCTACTTCGATTATTTGCGTGAAGCGGTGGTGCCGACCAATCCGCAAGTGGCCGAGCGGTTGGCGTCGATGACAGACCGGTTTGGCAGTGACACGGCGGCGCTCGGCAAGTTGAGTGAGATCGTGCATCAGCAGGCGCTGATCATGGCCTACAACGACGCGTTTCACTTTGTCGGGATTGCGCTGGGGGTCAGCATGCTGGCGATCTTGTTGACCAGGAAATTGCCGCGAGGGCTGAAGGCTGGGGAGTCTCATTAAGACCGCGTTGCCGCCATTCGCGAGCAGGCTCGCTCCCACAGGGGATTTGTGAACGACACAGATCCAATGTGGGAGCGAGCCTGCTCGCGAAGAGGCCCGGTCAGACGATGAAGATCAAACCGCCAAAAGCCGCTCACGCAGTTTGGCAATCTCATCGCGCATCTGCGCCGCCGCTTCGAACTCCAGATCCCGCGCCAACTGGTACATCTTCTCTTCCAGCGCGCGAATGCGTTTGGTGATTTCGCTTGGCGAACGCAGTTCGGCTTCGTACTTGGCGTTTTCTTCGGCAGCCTTGGCCATGCCCTTGCGCTTCTTGCTGCGCGAGCCAGGTACGGTGGCGCCCTCCATGATGTCGGCGACGTCCTTGAATACGCCTTTCGGGGTGATGCCGTTTTCCAGGTTGAAGGCGATCTGCTTGTCGCGACGACGCTCGGTCTCGCCAATCGCCCGTTCCATCGAGCCAGTGATGCGGTCGGCGTAGAGAATCGCCCGGCCATTTAGGTTCCGCGCGGCCCGGCCGATGGTCTGGATCAGCGAGCGCTCGGAACGCAAGAAGCCCTCCTTGTCCGCATCGAGAATCGCCACCAGCGACACTTCCGGCATGTCCAGACCTTCGCGCAGCAGGTTGATCCCCACCAACACATCGAAGGTACCCAGACGCAGGTCGCGGATAATCTCGACCCGCTCGACGGTGTCGATGTCCGAGTGCAGATAACGCACGCGCACGCCGTGGTCGGCGAGGTAATCGGTGAGGTCTTCGGCCATGCGTTTGGTCAGCGTGGTGACCAGCACCCGCTCCTCGACCGCCACGCGCTTGGTGATTTCCGAGAGCAAGTCATCAACCTGAGTCAGCGCCGGACGCACTTCAACCTGCGGGTCGACCAGACCGGTCGGACGCACCACTTGCTCGACCACGCGCCCGGCATGCTCGGCCTCGTAGTTGCCCGGCGTCGCCGAGACGAAAATGGTCTGCGGGCTCACTCCTTCCCACTCGTCAAAACGCATCGGCCGGTTGTCCAGCGCCGACGGCAAGCGGAAGCCGTATTCCACCAGGGTTTCTTTACGCGAACGGTCGCCCTTATACATCGCGCCGACTTGCGGCACGCTGACGTGAGACTCGTCGATCACCAGCAAGGCGTCGGCCGGCAGATAGTCATACAGCGTCGGCGGCGCGGCACCGGCCGGACGTCCGGACAGGTAGCGCGAGTAGTTTTCGATGCCGTTGCAGTAACCCAGTTCGAGAATCATTTCCAAGTCGAAACGGGTGCGCTGTTCGAGGCGCTGGGCCTCGACCAGTTTGTTGTTGCTGCGCAGGTATTCGAGACGTTCCTGCAATTCGACTTTGATGTGTTCGATGGCGTCGAGCAGAGTCTCGCGCGGCGTCACGTAGTGACTCTTCGGATAGAAGGTGAAGCGCGGCATCTTGCGGATGACTTCGCCGGTGAGCGGGTCGAACGCGGAGATGCTCTCGACCTCGTCATCGAACAGTTCGATGCGGATCGCTTCCAGATCGGATTCCGCCGGATAGATATCGATCACGTCGCCGCGCACGCGGAAAGTCGCGCGGGCAAAATCCATGTCGTTGCGGGTGTACTGCAGGTCGGCCAGACGCCGCAGCAAAGCACGCTGATCGAGTTTGTCGCCGCGATCGACGTGCAGCACCATCTTCAGATAGGTTTCCGGGCTACCGAGACCGTAGATGCACGACACCGTGGTAACGATGATCGCGTCCTTGCGCTCGAGCAACGCCTTGGTCGCGGACAGACGCATCTGCTCAATGTGGTCGTTGATCGACGCGTCCTTCTCGATGAAGGTGTCGGACGACGGCACATAGGCTTCGGGCTGGTAGTAGTCGTAGTAGGAAACGAAATACTCGACCGCGTTGTTCGGGAAGAACGCCTTGAACTCGCCATACAATTGCGCGGCGAGGGTCTTGTTCGGCGCCAGCACCAGCGTCGGGCGTTGTACCTGCGAGATGACGTTGGCGATGCTGAAGGTCTTGCCCGAGCCGGTCACACCGAGCAGCGTCTGGTGCGCCAGCCCGGCTTCGATGCCCTCGACCAATTGGCGGATCGCTTCTGGCTGATCGCCGGCAGGCTCGAAGCGGGTGACTAGCTGGAATTCGGACATACACACCTCTGGGATCGCGGCTCGCGCAGAAAACAGCCGAGCCGCGGGGATGACCGCAAACGACCGTTGTCGCCCAAGGAAAAACGAAGATTGTGCTCAATGTGGAGCCGATTGCCTCGCCTTTCAAGGCAAACGTCCTACATCCGGTAAAGTCTCTGACAGAGTCAATCGACTAACGGTCAAGAAATAATCGGAAAAACTTGCCTGAAAAGCTGAATCGCCTGTCGCCATTGCTCAGTGATGGCCTCTATACTAGCTCCCCGTTTGTGCACCGCTCTAGTGCATTCGGCTGGAGCGCGACACGTCCCTCCACTCTCCATTCAGAGCCGCCGTAATAATGAGCCTGTTCTCCGCTGTCGAAATGGCACCCCGCGATCCAATCCTGGGCCTCAACGAAGCATTCAACGCCGATACCCGAACCACCAAGGTCAACCTGGGTGTAGGTGTTTACTGCAACGAAGAGGGGCGAATTCCCCTGCTGCGCGCGGTGATCGAAGCCGAAACCATTCGCGCTGCGCAGCACGCTTCCCGTGGCTACCTGCCGATCGACGGCATCGCGGCCTACGACCAGGCGGTGCAAAAGCTGCTGTTCGGTAACGACTCGCCGCTGATCGCTGCCGGTCGCATCGTCACCACTCAGGCGGTCGGCGGTACCGGCGCGCTGAAAATCGGTGCCGACTTCCTCAAGCAACTGCTGCCGAACGCCGTTGTGGCGATCAGCGACCCGAGCTGGGAAAACCACCGCGCGCTGTTCGAAACCGCTGGCTTCCCGGTGCAGAACTACCGTTACTACGACGCCGCCACCCACGACGTGAACCGTGCCGGCATGCTCGACGACCTCAACGCCCTGCCGAACGGCTCGATCGTTGTGCTGCACGCCTGCTGCCACAACCCGACCGGCGTCGATCTGACCCCGGCCGACTGGAAAAACGTGCTGGACGTGGTCAAGGCCAAAGGTCACGTACCGTTCCTCGACATGGCTTACCAGGGTTTCGGCGACGGCATCGACGAAGACGCCGCGGCTGTTCGACTGTTCGCTGAATCGGGCCTGACTTTCTTCGTATCGAGCTCGTTCTCCAAGTCGTTCTCGCTGTACGGCGAGCGCGTTGGCGCCCTGTCGATCGTCAGCGAATCGAAAGAGGAAAGCGCGCGCGTGCTGTCGCAGGTCAAGCGTGTGATCCGTACCAACTACTCCAACCCGCCGACCCACGGTGCAAGCATCGTCGCCGCTGTGTTGAACAGCCCGGAACTGCGCGCCCAGTGGGAAGCCGAACTGGCAGAAATGCGCCTGCGCATTCGCGGCATGCGCGAGCAGATGGTTGCTCTGCTGGCGGAAAAAGCCCCGCAGCGTGACTTCAGCTTCGTCGGCCGTCAGCGCGGCATGTTCTCCTACTCCGGCCTGACCACCGAACAGGTGCACCGTCTGCGTAACGAGTTCGGCATCTACGCCCTGGACACCGGCCGCATCTGCGTGGCAGCACTGAACCAGAGCAACATCAAAGCGGTCACGGATGCGATCGTTCAGGTCATCTGATTTCGCCTGGCAATGAAAAACGGGAAGCCTTGGGGCTTCCCGTTTTTTATTTGTCCGAAGGAATCCAACATTCCCTCTAAACTGCACACAAATCTGAATTGTGGGAGCGAGCCCGCTCGCGAATGCGGTGGGTCAGTCGCCATTGTTGGTGGCTGACAGCATTCGCGAGCAGGCTCGCTCCCACAGGTTTCGTACATCCAGGAATTTTGTGAGAACCCAAATGAAAAACGACAACCTGCGCGCTGACCGAGACGACCTGGATGACTTCATCCCCCGCACCCCGGCCAAACGCGACAAAAGCCTGGTGCTGCAAGTCGCAGCGGGCGTCTTCCTCGGCGGCCTGGCCCTGTGGCTGGTGCAACTGGCCGCCACCGCCGCTTACGCCAAACTGATGCTCGGTACGATCACCTTCGGCGGTTAGGCGAGTTCCGTCGCCCGTTGACTGCCCGCATCGTCATACGCGACGTAGAGCGATTCGGCGATCTGGCTCTTGATCGCCTTGGTGCTTTCCAGACCGAGCACGAACCCTTCGGCCTTGCCGCCAGCACGGTTCAGCTCTTCAGCGGTGCTGGCCTGGGTGATCGCGTCGAAGAGTTTCTCGGCGTGCGGGCCAACGCCCTTGGGCAGACTGATTTGCGTGACGCTCATACGAGCACCTCGCGTGAAAGGGAAACAACAACGGTTCGAGTCATGGCGCGTACCTTTTCGGCGAATGGCCGGCAGCGCGTGTCACCACTTCCGGGCAACCATGGTAGACCTGTGAGGCGGTTCTGGTAACCGCCAATCGCTGACAAAACACCGTCCGTCCTGCCGAACGCACAAAATTTACACCCGACGCTTGACTTCTCTTTTTGAATCAGTAACATACGCACCAATTCCGCAATAGCTCAGTTGGTAGAGCAAATGACTGTTAATCATTGGGTCCCTGGTTCGAGTCCAGGTTGTGGAGCCAAATAGCAAAGCCCCTGAATCGCAAGATTCAGGGGCTTTTTTGTGGGCGCTCGAAAAGTCAAAAGATCGCAACCTGCTGCAGCTCCGATCCCCTGTAGGAGCTGCCGCAGGCTGCGATCTTTTGCTCTTCAAACCAAAAAGGCCGATCTGTCTCACAACAGATCGGCCTCTTTCATCCATTCAGCGCTCAAACATGCTCGCTGCTCTTCATCTGGATCTTCGGCGCGCCATGCCCATGATCGTGTTCATCAGGCTCGATCACCGGCACTTCCTTGCCATCGCAATCATGCAGCTTGCCGTCGCTGAAGTAATCGCCTTCACGCAGCGCCGCCAGGTCGCGATAACGCAGGGTGCGCTCTTCTGCGGCGGCAAACACCGACTGTTGGTCAGAGTTGCCGGCGGTAAAGTGGTTGAAGGTCAGATTCAGCACAATCGCCATGATCGCCGACGAGCTGATGCCCGAGTGGAAAATGGTCGCGAACCAGCTCGGGAAATGATCGTAGAAGTTCGGCGCGGCAATCGGGATCATGCCGAAGCCGATCGAGGTGGCGACGATGATCAGGTTGACGTTGTTGCGGTAATCAACCTTCGACAGTGTGCGAATCCCGCTCGCCGCCACCGTACCGAACAGCACGATACCGGCGCCGCCCAGCACCGAAGTCGGCACTGCAGCGATCGCCCGGCCCATGAACGGTAGCAGCCCGAGAATCACCAGGAAGATGCCCCCGGTAGCCACCACATAACGGCTCTTGATCCCGGTCACCGCCACCAGCCCGACGTTCTGCGCGAAGGCGCTCTGGGTGAACGAACCGAAGATCGGCGCAAACATGCTCGACAGCATGTCCGCGCGCAAACCGTTGCCAAGACGTTTGGAATCGACTTTGGTGCCGATGATCTCACCGACCGCCAGAATGTCCGCCGAGGTTTCCACCAGGGTCACCATGACCACGATGCACATCGACAGGATCGCGGCGAAGTGGAAGGTCGGCATGCCGAAATGGAACGGCGTCGGGAAGCCGAACATCGGCCCTTGGGTGACACTGGAGAAATCGGCCATGCCGAGGAACACCGCCAGAATCGTGCCGATCACCATGGCCAACAGGATCGACAGACGCGAGATGGTCGAGCTGCCGACCTTGCTCAGCAGCAACACCAGCACCAGCGTCACCGCCGCCAGACCGATGTTCTGCATGCTGCCGAAGTCCGGCGCGTGGCTATTGCCCCCCATGGCCCAGCGCGCAGCCACCGGCATCAGCGTCAGGCCAATGGTGGTGATCACGATGCCGGTGACCAGTGGAGGGAAAAACTTGGTGATTCGCGAGAACACCGGGGTGATCAGCAAGCCGATCAACGATGCGGCAATCACCGCCCCCAGCACCGACTGAAAGCCGCCCTCCCCGCCACTGCTGACGATCGCGACCATGGTAGCCACACCGGAGAACGACACGCCCTGCACCAGCGGCAACTGACAGCCAAAAAACGGTAGACCCAGGGTTTGCAGCAGTGTCGCCAGCCCCCCCGCAAACAATGAAGCAGCAATCAACAGACCAATGTCCGCCGGCGACAGCCCGGCCGCCTGGCCGATGATCAGTGGCACCGCAACGATACCGCCGTACATGGTCAGAACATGTTGCAGGCCGTAAGCCATATTCGCGCCGACCCCGAGATTTTCGTCCTCGGGCCGTTGGTGTGAAACATGGGGCGTTTTCATGTGGGGGGTTCCCTGGTTTTTGTTATGCGCACACTGTATTCAATACTCTGGACAAATGTCCATAGAGTTGTATACAACTTATCAGTCACATAATGGATAGGTAGCCACCCAAGCTTCTATCTCGCCACCTCCATCTCCCACAAATCCGGCAACACATCCCCTCCTGCCCCCGGTTCTTATCGCACTAGGCTGAATTGTTCATGGCGACCAGCGGTGCACTGTCGCTCTTTTTTATACATATAAAGTATGCATAATGAAGTCATTCGAAATTCAGTACGACAAAAGCAAGAACGCAGCCAACAAACTCAAGCACAGGGGCGTCAGCCTTGCCGAGACCGAGCCGGTCTTTCATGACGAACGCGCGCTGACGATCGAGGACAACGACCATGACGAACAGCGCTGGATCACCCTCGGTCTCGATGGCAAAGGACGTTTGCTGGTGGTTGCGTACAGTTATCGCGAAGCCAACGTCGTACGAATCATTTCTGCACGTGTCGCCACACCGAGCGAACGTCGCGCATATTTTCTGGAGACTTGAACGATGAAAGACGAATACGATTTCTCGCAGGGCAAGCGCGGTGCCTTGGCGCCCGCCAAGGGCAAGACCCGCATCACCATCATGCTCGATGATGCCGTCATCGAAGCCGCCCGCAGCGTGGCGGAAAACGAAGGGTTCGGTTATCAGACCGTGATCAACAACACCCTGCGCCATGCCCTGCTGGAGGCTGGCAGCAAAACGCAGGACGTCGAGCCGCCCCACTCCGGGCAATTCAAGAAAGGCATCACCACCGCCGACCTCAAGAGTCTGGAAAAAAAGCTGTCGGCGGCGGTCGGGGAAATCCGCCGGGTGCTGGAACCGGAGGCCAAGCCCTGAGATCAGGCCGGTACGAGCATCCGCGCCAGCGACTGGCGCACATGCGGCTGGTCAGGCAGGCGCAAGCCGAACTCCTGCTCCAGCACTTCAAGCAGTTCATCAACATCCGCCACCTCGCGTCGCTCGCTGGCGGCGCCCATATGATGAATCGCGAAACTGCCGTTGTTCAGGGTCCGGCGCCAGCCATCGCCGGTGCGCGCAACCATCAACCGCTGAGCAAACGGTGATTCGGGATGGGTCGAGACGTACCAGTTGCCGAGGGTGTAATCGATGTCTTCCTGGCGTTGCAGATCAAACAGGTACATCGCGCGCCACTCCCCTGCGACACTGGCGCGCAGCATGTAACCATCGGCCTGTTTCTCGATGCGATAGGACTCGTGCGGCGTCGGCTGTTCAGCCTCGGTATCGAGCAGCAACGGCGCGGTCGGCACCATGCCACCGAAGCCGACATCGGTGATGTAACGCTCGCCGTCGATGATCACCAGGCTCAAGCGATGCGTGCGGGCCGTCCAGGTGCCTTCGGGTTGCGCCAGCACCACGCGCCCGGAGATGCCACGGGCCTCGAAGCCCAATTCCTGCAACAACGCCAGAAACAGATTGTTCAGTTCGTAGCAGTAACCACCCCGGCCACCGTGGAGAACCTTTTGTTCGACCGACGCCAGATCGATCAGCACCGGCGCGCCAGTGATCGTCGACAGGTTCTCGAAGGGAAAGACGCCGGTGTGGCGCAACTGCAACTGCCGCAGGGTTTCCAGGGTCGGTGCCGGTGGAGCGTCGAACCCCAGGTGTTGAAGGTACAACGTCGGATTCGCCAGACGTGGCTCGCTCATTGCTCAGTCCTTTTGCATGTGGCCGCGCATTGCTGCGCCGATGGCCGACATGTATACGGGATCGCCCCCGGACTCCGACAATTGATTTCGCCAATCACCACTACCGACGCTTGCGCGAACCGATGCGAATCCAGGTCGGCGCATGATCGCTGGCGTGCGGTTCGTTACGCACCCAGGCGTCGACCCCGGCCTCGTGCAAGTACGGACTGAGTGCCGGATTGAGCAGCAGATGATCAATGCGCAGACCGGAGTTGGTTTGCCAATGCTGGCGAAAGTAATCCCAGAAGGTGTAGAGGCGATCGTCGGGATACAGATGGCGCAGCGAATCGGTCCAGCCTTGATCAAGCAGCCGCTGATAACACTCGCGGCTTTCGGGTTGCAGCAGCGCATCCTTGAGCCAGGACCGGGTGTTATAGATGTCCATATCGGTGGGCACCACGTTGTAATCGCCGGCCAGCACCACCGGATGATCACTGCTTTGCAAATCCTTGGCGTAGCGGATCAAGCGTTCGAACCAGGCCAGTTTGTAGTCGAACTTCGGCCCCGGCTGCGGATTGCCATTGGGCAGGTACAGACAGCCGACCAACACACCGTGCACCGCCGCCTCCAGATAACGGCTGTGCTTGTCCTCGGGATCGCCCGGCAGACCGCGACGGCTCTCCAGTGGTTGCGCATCGCGGGCGAGAATCGCCACGCCGTTCCATGACGCCTGCCCGTGCCAGATCGCGCCGTACCCCGCTGCCTCCAGTTCGGCGGCGGGGAATGCACTGTCGACCGACTTGAGTTCCTGCAGACAAGCGATGTCCGGTTGCTCGCGCTTGAGCCACGCCAGCAGGTTCGGCAAGCGTGCGCGCAGGCCGTTGACGTTGAATGTGGCGATCCGCAGGTTTTTCATCGTCCAGGCTCCGGCGAACAAGGTGTGAAAATTGTGACCCTGTGCTAACGGCGGTGGTTGCATCGGATCAACCGGCTGCGGCGTAATAGGCGCTCGCCACTGCCCCGAACTGCCGAGACTCGATTCCATGCTCACCACCCTGCAAGGCCCGCGCATCCTCCTGCGTCCGCTTCAGTACAGCGACGCCGACGCCCTGCTCCGCGCTGCCGCCGACGGCGAACTGTGGAACCTCACCGTCACTGTGGTGCCGTCGGCGAGCACCATCGACAGCTATCTGAAAAAAGCCCTCGACGGTCGTGATGCCGGCACGGTCATGCCGTTTGTGATCGTGTTGAAGGATAGCGGCGAAGTGATCGGCTCGACCCGGTTCTGGAAGATCGACCCGCTCAATCGCAAGCTGGAAATCGGCAGCAGCTGGATCTCGGCACGCTGGCAGAAATCCTTCGTCAACACTGAAGCTAAATACCTGATGTTGCGTCACGCTTTCGAGGTGCTCGACTGCGTGCGAGTGCAGTTCACCACCGACGAGAACAACCAGAAGTCGCGCAACGCGATTCTGCGCCTCGGTGCGCAACAGGAAGGCATCGTGCGCCACGAGCGGATCATGCCCGACGGCCGCAAGCGTAACTCGGTGCGTTTCAGCATCATCGATGACGAGTGGCCGCAGGTGCGGCAGGTGCTGGATCAGAAACTGGCTGAGGATCGAGGCTGAGGCTCGACAACCGCTCGTCAGCCAATCGGCACCAACAGCTGCGGCCGTCAGACCAAAGTCAGGTAACCGAACCTTTTTGGGAGACGTACCATGACAACGCGCAAACTGACTTCCCTGTTGCTCGCCGGGCTGCTGACCACCGCCTCGGTCGGCGCCTTTGCCGCCAATGACGGGGCGGATGCCTCCGGCACCAAATCCGGTGCTACAAGCGGCACCAACATGCCACCCAACAGCACCCCCGGCGCTCCGAAAAACGGTGACAGTACCGATGGCGCCAGCAAGGGTACCGGCACCAACAGTGGCACCATGGGTTCTGGATCGGGAGCGGGGGGCGGCACCGGTTCGGCCGGCGGCGGAACCGGCGGTGCCGGTGGTGGCACAGGCAGCTGAACGAATAAGCGTGACCGCTGGTGATCCGGCATGAAGGCATGAATCTGTGGCGCTGGAATCCGATTCCTCGCCACAGATCAAGCGCGGATGCTTTAGCGATCCGACCGCATCAACTCGGCAACACCCTCCTCCAGCGACAACACCGCCGCGCGATTGCGTCCGGCATTTTTTGCCTGATACAGCGCCGCGTCAGCACGCTGGATAAACACTTCAAGGCTGTCATTGCCGCTCGGAATAAATGAGTAGCAGCCCAGACTCACCGTCAGGTATCCGGTGGGCGAACCGCTGTGAGTAATGCGTTTATCCATCACACTGCGGCGAATCTGCCCGGCAATCGCCAGCACGCCGTTGATGTCGGTATCCGGCAGCAACACCGCGAACTCTTCGCCACCGTAACGCACCGCCAGGTCAGACTTGCGTTGAGAGCAATTCTTCAACACCTGGGCCACCTGAGCCAGGCAGTGATCCCCTGCCACGTGCCCGTAGGCATCGTTGTAGCGCTTGAAGAAATCAATATCGAGCATGATCAAGCCGACTGGACTCGACTGCCGTGCACCGCGAGCAAATTCGATCTCCAGCGATTGCTCGAACAGGCGCCGATTCGCCAGCCCCGTCAGGCTGTCGTGGGTCGCGATCTGCTCCAGTGTGCGCTGTGCCTTGCGCAGGTTTTTCTCGATTCGCTCGCCGTCACGCACCTGATGAATGAACACCCAGCCGAACAGGCCGACGCCAAGAATCACTAGCGCCACAATCACACTGGACTGAAAGGCCCGCTCATACCAACCCTTGAGAATCGTGTCGCGCGAAGAGGCGGACGCTACCACCAGCGGATAAGCCGCCAACTGGCGGTAGCCGTACAAGCGCACCACGCCGTCGACCACCGACTTGATCATCGCAGTGCCGGCCGGGGCCTCGGGCAGCAGCTTCTGGTAGATCCTGCCTTGCGCCAGCGACGAGCCGATCAGGCCTTCGTCGAACGGTCGCCGCGCCAGCAACGTGCCGTCCTTGAGTCCGAGAAACATGATGCCGTTGTCATCGAGGCTGAAGCTTTTGAAGAACCGGTCGAAGTACGCCATCTTGATCCCGGCCATCAGCACGCCCTGGAAGTTGCCGGCGCGGTCGTTGATGCGTTTCGAGATCGGGATGATCCACTGGCCATTCTCGCGGCTGCGAATCGCCGGGCCGATGTGCGCCACGGTAGAAGCGTTTTGCTGGTGAAACCTGAAGTACTCGCGGTCGGCCACACCCTTGCCACGGGGCAGGTCCGGGAACGAGGTGATCACCCACTGGCCCTCGCGATCGAAGAGGAACATGCCGTGCAACTGCTCCAGCTGTTGCACCCGACGCGCGAAGGTTTTTTGCAGACGTGGTCGCTGCGCGGCGCCATAACCATCGTCCTCGACCCAATCAGCGAGACTGGTGAGCACCAGGTCAGCGGCCAGAAACGTGTCCTCGGCCTGCTGCGCCATGGCTCGGGTCAGGTTGGTCGACGCGATCTGCGCGTTCGCCAGGTCCTGACGCCGTGTCTGCTCGAGTTGCAGATAGAGCAAGCCGGACAAGCACAGGCACACCGCAACGATGAACAGCGCTGCCGCCTTGCGCAGTGGCAGGCGTTTAAGCGTGCCGGGAGTTTGATGGGGGTCGTGAATGGGGATTGGCAAAAACGTGTCCTGGGCAGGTACGACAGGGGCCGCAGCCCGAAACCCTTACTTTTCATGAGCGTAGCCCAGCGGGGTGCGCACAGCAAACCCGCCCCGCCAACACACGCCTGCCCCGCTGTATCGGCGCGCAAGGGATTTGGATGATCTCCGCACGTCGATTTATTTTCAGTGGTGGTTTTGCGGGTGATCGCCCTCGCGTATCTGCGTAGGGCAATCGCGCAGTGCACCGATGACGGCTATCGGGGTTTGTTGATTTCCCGCAGCAAATCCGCGACCGGCAGGTTCATGGTGTTTGAGTAGTAGGGTTTGTAGCCGTACGCGGTGACGACGACTTTGCAGGGGATTTGTTGTTTGTTCGCGAGGAGTTGATTCAGTTCTGTTACTGAAAGATTTCTCTCAGAACTTCGGTTGCTGGAAGTTTCACTGAGGAATGCGCGAGTAAGGTAGGAAAACTTTCCCTTGTTGTTTTCATTTTTTTCCGATCGTATCAAACCGGATGCGGAGAACTGTATGGCTTTGCCTACTGAGAAATCATGATCATCCGCCAATGCGCAATGAAGCATGCCCGAAATCATCCCAACTCGCTCCCCGCGATCAAAAAGATCCAACACATCAACGTCCGACTGATACCGGATGATGTATAGCAGCGACTTTTCTCTTTCCACAGATTCGAAGTTCAGGTTTGCGGGAGGCTTTGTGTGGTCTTTCGCACAACCTGAGCAAATAGCGAGCAAGCAACAAATGAGCACCCTGTACATCATGGAAAATCCTTCATGATTGAGTCAAAAAGCATATCGGCTGCCGATTTGCTCCCCGCGATACGGGCAGTAAACAACCCCAATGCATTTGCATGATTTGTGTCTACATTGACGTTTAATGAAGGACCAAAGGAGATAAGCCACTTTTCACCAATCCGTCGAAATTCACGTTCGGCGAGCCACTGGCAATCGGATTGGTGCCATGTCCCGGGAGTGGGCAGGCGGTTGGATCGGTGACGCGGGCGGCGGGTTTTCCGCTCATGAACAGCTCCTTGCAGTGTTGCGGGTCATCCTTTTTGGGGGCGCAAGCATGCGTGAATTTTCCGGTTGCTTCAAACCTCCAGGCAAAAAAAGGCGCCCGATCAAGGCGCCTTTTTCATTCGTGCAACCACTCACATCAACGCGATGGCGGCACCCGAATATCCCCCGCCCGGCACTGCGTCTTCACGCCCTTGCCGCACGCGCCGAACTGCAGATCCTTGCCCATGCACACCCGCACTTCCGAAAGCTCCGGGCCGCTGCAGATCACCGCGATGCCATTGGCCGGGATCCCCGGGTTGGCCTTGCGGAACAGGTCGGCGATTTCCTGGGCTTCGAAATAGTAGGAGCTGCTGAACGGTTGCAGCTCCTGCGGGATTTTCACCGCGCCAACCGCTTTGTCCGCTTCATCCAGATAGCCCATCGCGCCCAGACCGCTGCAAGTGCCGTGCTTGGACCATTCGTGATCAAGCAGTTTTTTTGTCGGGAACAGTGTCAGGCCCTTGGTGGTTTCCGCCGCCGACAGCGTGGTCAATGGAGGGCAGGACTCCGGCCAGCCGCCATTGGCGTATTGCGGCCACAGACCATGCAGCACGAAACCGTAGCCCTTGCCGGAACACTGCGCGTCGTCCTTGTGTGTCAGGCAAAAGGTCGGCGACCAGGACAGCGTCAGCAGGTAGTAATCGAACTGCCCCGCTACCGCTTCCGTTTGCACCTTGCTGGCGTTCGACTGACGCGCCGAACTCAGGCCGATGCTACCGGCCGTCAGCGCGATCAGCGCCAGAATTGTAAACAGCTTTTTCATGTACCCGCTCCTTGGGACGCCTGCGTCCGTGGTTTTTGATGCTGACCAGACTTGGCCAGCGCTGATTTCGCCATGCTTGTGTTGCAAGCGCATGACGCAAGGCAACGCCGTACGCCGTTGAAAGGTCTACGATTAACAGGCAGACATCAAACCAAGGGATCCGAAATGAGTAAAGCAGACGAACTCGCCGCCAAACTCAAGCAAACCCGGCACACCCAAGCGGATGCCGCGCTGGAGATCGATTGCTGGCCGGCGCAGGTCTACGATCTGTACCACCGCATCGAGGCCTGGCTGCAGCCAGTCACTGAAGTGGGCCTGAAAATCCGTCGCAACCCGACCCACGTTTGCGAAAGCTCACCCGATGGCGAAAGTCACGATTACGCGATCGACCAACTGGTGATCGAAGCCAACCAGCAAACCCTGACCTTTGATCCCATCGCCCGGTTTACCGAAGACGGCGCCGGCCGCGTGCAGATCACCCTGCCCGAGCGCAACACCTATCTGCTGCGCACCGTCGATGAACATCATGAGAGCCATTGGTGGTTGCAAACGGTGGAAACCGGGCAGGAACTGGATGCCATTGCGCTGACCGAGAACAACCTGTTGCAGGTGGTGCAGGAAGGGCTCGGTCTGTAACGCGAGCGGCCAAACTGTCAAAACTGTAATCCCCCTCTCAGCCAACTGAAAGCCAGCGCTGGGTAGCCTCCCCGTCATGAATCAAACGGGGACTTCCAGCGCATGCCTTCCAACACCTCAAGACGCACCTTCGTCAAAGGCCTGGCCGCCAGCGGCCTGCTCGGCGGCCTCGGTCTGTGGCGCGCGCCGGTCTGGGCGTTGCCCCCGCCTGGGCAGATCAACGAACTGAGCGGCAGCGAATTCGAGCTGTTCATCGGCGAAACCCCAGTCAACTTCACCGGCCGCCCGCGCACGGCAATGACCATCAACGGCAGTCTGCCCGGCCCGCTCTTGCGCTGGCGCGAGGGTGATACGGTGACGTTGCGGGTGCGCAACCGGCTCAAGGACAGCACTTCGATTCATTGGCACGGCATCCTGCTGCCAGCCAACATGGACGGCGTGCCGGGTCTGAGTTTTCACGGCATCGAACCCGGCGGCGTATACGTCTACCAGTTCAAGGTACGGCAGCACGGCACTTACTGGTATCACAGCCATTCCGGCTTGCAGGAGCAGGCCGGGGTTTACGGGCCGCTGGTGATCGACGCGAAAGAGCCGGAGCCGTTCCAGTACGACCGCGACTACGTGGTGATGCTCAGCGACTGGACCGACGAAGACCCGGCCAGCCTGATGAAGACCCTGAAAAAGCAGTCCGACTACTACAACCACCACAAGCGCACCGTTGGCGATTTCATCGACGACGTCAGCGACAAAGGCTGGGGGGCCACCGTCGCCGACCGCACGATGTGGGCCGAAATGAAGATGAACCCCACCGACATCGCCGACGTCAGTGGCGCCACCTACACCTTCCTGATCAACGGCCACACGCCCGACAGCAACTGGACCGGACTGTTTCGCCCCGGTGAAAAACTGCGCCTGCGGCTGATCAACGGCTCGGCCATGACTTACTTCGACGTGCGCATTCCGGGGCTGAAAATGACCGTGGTCGCGGCAGACGGTTTGCACGTCAAACCGGTCAGCGTCGACGAGCTGCGCATCGCCGTGGCGGAAACCTACGACGTGATCGTCGAGCCTGACAGCGAGGCCTGCACCCTGTTTGCCCAGGCCATGGATCGCAGCGGTTACGCCCGCGCCACCCTCGCCACCCGCGCCGGTCTGGTAGCACCGGTGCCTGCGCTGGACTCGCGCCCGTTGGTGACCATGGATGACATGGGCATGGCCGGGATGGATCACGGCTCGATGGACATGAGCGCCATGGCGGGCATGGATCACTCGGCGATGGGCCCGATGCAATCGCACCCCGCCAGCGAACAGGACAATCCGCTGGTGGACATGCAAGCCATGAGCACCGCGCCGAAACTCGACGACCCCGGCCTCGGCCTGCGCAACAACGGCCGCCGCGTGCTGACCTACGCCGATCTGCGCAGCACCTTCGAAGACCCGGACGGCCGCGATCCCGGGCGCACGATCGAGCTGCACCTGACCGGGCACATGGAGAAATTCGCCTGGTCGTTCAACGGCATCAAGTTTTCCGACGCCGAGCCGCTGCGCCTCAAGTACGGCGAGCGCATCCGTCTGGTGCTGGTCAACGACACGATGATGACCCACCCCATCCACCTGCACGGCATGTGGAGCGATCTGGAAGACGAGAACGGCAACTTTCAGGTGCGCAAACACACCATCGACATGCCCCCCGGTACCCGTCGCGGCTATCGCGTGACGGCCGATGCATTGGGCCGCTGGGCCTATCACTGCCATCTGCTTTATCACATGGAAACCGGCATGTTCCGCGAAGTGCGGGTGGAAGAATGAAGGGGCCGAACATGACTCGATTCGCAGCGTTCTCCTTGTTAATCATCGGCAGCTCCGTCATGGCCGCCGACGACATGCAAGGCATGGATCACAGCCAGATGCCCGGCATGGATCACTCGATGCAGAGCATGGACGACGGCATGATGCAGCCCGCCGCGCCGACAGAAAGTCGCACGCCGATCCCGGTGCTGACCGACGCCGACCGCGCCGCCGTGTTTGTCAGCCCCGGCGGCCATCAGGTGCACGACAGCGCGATCAACAGCTACTTCCTCGCCGACAAACTCGAATGGCAAAACGCCGATGACGGCAGCGCTTTGGCCTGGGATTTGTCCGGCTGGATCGGCGGCGACATCGATCGCCTGTGGCTGCGCTCCGAAGGCGAACGCAGCAACGGCAAGGCCGAGGACGCCGAGCTCCAGGCTTTGTGGGGCCATGCGATTTCGCCGTGGTGGGACGTGGTCAGCGGCGTGCGTCAGGACTTCAAACCCGGCGCCCCACAAACCTGGGCCGCGTTCGGTGTGCAGGGCATGGCGCTGTACAACTTCGAAGCCGAGGCTACGGCGTTTCTCGGCGAAGGCGGACAAAGCGCACTGCGGTTGGAGGGCGATTACGACATTCTGCTGACCAATCGGCTGATCCTGCAGCCCACCGCCGAGCTCAACGTCTACGGCAAAAACGACCCGCAACGGGGCCTCGGCTCCGGCCTGTCGAACACTGAAGCCGGCCTGCGCCTGCGCTACGAAATCCGCCGCGAATTTGCGCCGTACCTCGGCGTGACGTGGCACCGCACCTACGGCAACACCGCCGATTACGTCCGCGAAGAAGGCGAAAATCGCAGCGAAGCACGGCTCGTGCTTGGTGTGCGGCTGTGGTTCTGAATCCCATTGAAAAACAACCCCAGAGGTCTTGCATGCGCACGTTGAATATCACCCTTGTACTCGCCAGCGGATTGCTCCTGAGCAGCCTCGCTCAGGCTCACCCGAAACTGCTGTCATCAACCCCGGCCGAAGGTGCCGACGGCGCGGCTCCCGACAAGATCGAACTGCACTTTTCCGAGAGCCTGCTGACTCAGTTCTCCGGCGCCAAATTGGTGATGACCGAGATGCCGGGCATGGCTCATTCGCCGATGCCGATGAAGGCCAGAGTCAGCGCCGGCAGCGACCCGAAATCCATGCTCGTCACCCCGCTCACGCCGTTGCCCGCCGGCACCTACAAGGTCGAGTGGCGCGCGGTGTCGTCCGACACGCACCCGATCACCGGCAACGTCACGTTCAAAGTGCAGTGAGCGATGGCTGAACTGATCAACATCATTCTGCGCCTGGCGTTGTATGTGGATTTGCTGCTGTTGTTCGGGGTGGCGTTGTTTGCGCTGTACAGCGTGAACGCGCCGCTGCGGTTCAGGCCGCTGTTGCGTGGATTGGCGTTGATCGGGGCCCTGCTGTCAGTGGCTGGAGTGCTGCTGATGACGAGCGCCATGAGTGGCGAAACCGAACTCGCCGCACTCTGGCCGCACCTGCAGATGATGCTGCTGGAAACGGACGTCGGGTTGGCGTGGGCGCTGCGCATGATTGCACTGATCGTGGTGCTGGCTCAGCCGGGGAAGTGGCTCGCGTCGATGGCCGGCGCGGTCGCCCTCACCTCCCTTGCGTGGAGTGGGCACGGAGCAATGGACGAGGGCTCGCTGCGGGTCTGGCATTTCCTCAGCGACATCCTGCATCTGCTGGCGGCGGGGGCATGGTTGGGCGGTATGCTGGCGCTGGTGCTGCTGGCGCGGGGTGGTGTGGATGAAGCACGGATTCGCCTGCTGGCTGCGGCGGTGAAACGCTTCGAATGGATCGGCGCGGCGATTGTGCTGACGCTGTCAGTGAGCGGCGTGGTGAATTACCTGTTCATCGTCGGCCCGAGGCTGGATGAGGTGCTGCTCGGCACCTATGGGATGTTGCTGGCGATCAAGGTTTTGCTGTTTGCCGCGATGCTGGTTCTGGCGGCGCTGAACCGCTTTCACCTTGGGCCTGCGCTGGAGCGATCGCTACGCGATGGACAGCACGTCATCGCGGCGCATGCACTCAGGCGCAGCGTGCTGCTGGAACTGGGCATGGCCCTGCTGATCGTGGCGTTGGTGGCGTGGCTCGGCACGTTGAGTCCGGACGCGGGATGACACCCGAGAAGGCCTTTCACTACACTGGCTCACCGTCCTCTGCAGAAGCCCGATGTCCATGACCATTCTAAAAAGCACGATGATCCTTTGCGGCGCGCTGACCCTGGCCGCCGGTGTTCAGGCCCAGGAAAGCCCTTCGCACCTCGACAGCATCCAGCAACAAGGCCAACTGCGCGTCTGCACCACCGGCGACTACAAGCCCTACACCTTCAAGCGCACCGACGGCGACTTCGAGGGCATCGACATCGCCATGGCGCGCTCGCTGGCCGACAGCCTCGGAGTGAAAGTCGAGTGGGTGCAAACCACCTGGAAAACCCTGATGCCGGACATGCAGGCCGGCAAGTGCGACATCGGCATGGGCGGGATTTCGGTGACGCTGGACCGGCAGAAAAAAGCCTACTTCAGCGACACCCTCGACAGCGACGGCAAGATCCCGCTGGTGCGCTGTGCCGAGCAGGCCAAGTACCAGACCATCGAGCAGATCAACCAGCCCAACGTGCGTCTGGTCGAACCCGCCGGCGGCACCAACGAAGCCTTCGTCCACGCCTTCCTGCCCAAGGCGCAACTGGCGCTGCACGACAACGTGACGATCTTCCAGCAACTGCTCGACAACAAGGCCGACGTGATGATCACCGACGCCTCGGAAGCGCTGTATCAGCAGAAACTCAAACCGGGGTTGTGCGCGGTGAATCCGCACCAGTACATGCAGTATGGGGAGAAAGCCTATCTGCTGCCGCGCGATGACATCAGCTGGAAACTGTACGTCGATCAGTGGCTGCATCTGAGCAAAGTCACTGGCAGTTATCAGAAGGTTATTGGTGAGTGGCTGGCCCTGCCGCAGTAATCTTCCAGGCACAAACATTTGTGGCGAGGGAGCTTGCTCCCGCTGGGCTGCGCAGCAGGCCTTCTTTTGAGGGGCCGCCTCGCGCCCCCAGCAGGAGCAAGCTCCCTCGCCACATTGATTCTCAGCCAGGAAATCTATCAATCGTCATGCAACATCCCGGAGCTGTACTGGTTCAAGCTGCTGCCAATGCTGTTGCCGCCAAACTTCAGGGTCGTCGCATGACTGCGCCCCTCCGGCGATTGGCAATCCGAGGAGAAACAACTGGTGGTGGTCAAACCTCCGGCGCCTGAACAGGCACTCAATACCGAGACAGCTGCGGCGATCAACAGCACTTTGACGACATTGGTGCGCATGGTACAGCTCCCCTTGGGATGATCTTGTGCAAGCATCCTAGGCCTAAGCCGCACCCGGCAAGATGAAATTTTGCCGATCGACAGCACGGGTTCAGGTTGGCATCAAACCGCCCGCCACGCCTCCATCGGAATCTGCGCCATCGCCTCAAACGCCGGTTTGGCGAACCAGAAACCCTGCATCAGATAAATCCCGCAATCGGCGAGAAAGTCCCGTTCCTCCGGGTGCTCGATGCCCTCGGCAATCACCTCGATCCCCAGTTCAGTACACATGCCCACCACGCCCCGCACGATCGCCTGACGCACACGGTCTCGGTGGATATTGCGGATCAGCGCCATGTCCAGTTTGATCAGATCCGGCTGAAAGTCCGCCAGCAGATTCAGCCCGGAATACCCCGCACCGAAGTCATCAATGGCCGTCTTGAAACCAAACTCGCGATACTCGCGCAGGATGTTCATCAAGTGCTTATTGCTTTCAACGTGCTCGCCCTCGACCGCTTCGAAGATCAGTCGATCAAGCGGAAACGCGTGTGCGCGGGCCGCCTCCAGCGTGCTGCGAATGCACAGGTCCGGACGATAAACGGCGTTCGGCAGGAAGTTGATCGAAAGGAACCCGGTGAGCCCCAACTGCGCTGCCGTAGAGATCGCCCGCACACGGCACAGTTGATCGAAGCGATAGCGGTTCTGGTCATCGACCTGCTGCAGAACCGACAGTGCACCTTCGCCCTGCACGCCCCGTACCAGTGCCTCGTGGGCGAAGGTCGATTGATCACGCACATCGACAATCGGCTGGAACGCGAAGGAGAACGCCATATCGGCCTCGCCTTTTTGCCGGCATCCTTGGCACCCCCCGCTGGGCTGGGGGAAAATTGGTGTATTGGTCATGACGCCCCCTGAGAGCGGGTTGCAACCATCCATGGCCCAGAAAAAAATCACTGCACGGACCGGGTGGCGCCGCTTGGCGGCCCCCGCTTATACAGGCTGACCGGTCAATTCCGGCCAAGTTCATTGCGAAATGCCATCAGGTGCGGAAATGCGCCGTCATGCGTTGCAGGTTCTGCCCCAGCGATGCCAGCTCAATGGTCGCGGCAGCACTTTCTTCGCTGGCGACGGCCGACTGATCGGCCACATCGCGCACACTGACGATGCTGCGATTGATCTCATCGGCCACCGCACTTTGCTGCTCGGCGGCGGCGGAAATCTGCAGGCTCATTTGCTGGATCGTGCCGATCGACTGGTTGATCTCGGTAATCGCCTGCTCTGCCTTCTGCGCCAGCACCACGGTGTCCAGCGTGCGCTCGCGGCTGGATGTCATCAGCGTAGATGCCGCTTGCGTACCCTGCTGCAGAGTGATAATCAGCGCTTCGATTTCCTTGGTCGAATCCTGGGTGCGCTGCGCCAGCGAGCGCACTTCATCGGCAACCACCGCGAAACCACGGCCCTGCTCCCCCGCCCGCGCCGCTTCAATCGCCGCGTTCAGCGCCAGCAAGTTGGTCTGCTCGGCGACAGCCTTGATCACATCGATGACCTTGCCAATCTGCTCACTGTCCTGGGACAGCACGTTCATCGCCGCGCCCAAGTCTTCGATCGCCACCGACAGTTCGCTGATCTGCACGGTCGCCTGCTTGACCACCGCACTGCCGTGACGCGCCTGCTGATCGGCCAAGGTCGCGGCGGCCGATGCGTCGGTGGTGTTGCGCGCTACCTCCTGCACCGTCGAGGCCATTTCGTGCATCGCCGTGGCGACCTGATCCACCTCGACTTTCTGCTGACGCACACCGGCGCTGGTCTGCTCGCTCATCGCCGAAAGCTTCTCCGCCGACGTCGAAATATGCGTCACGCCGTTACCGATTCCCTGCACCAATGTGTTCAGGCTTTGCGCCATGTCCTGCATCGCGTTTTGCAGATCGCCCAACTCATCCTTGCGGCTGGATTTGGCTTGCACCGTCAGATCGCCCTTGGCAATCCGTCGCGCCAGCTCCACCGTCAGCGCCAGCGGCCCGGTGATCTGCCGCGAGATCAGCACCGCAGCCAACAGACCGACCACCAGCGCCAGCACGGTCAGCACGGCAATCTGGATAAACGCACGCTGTTGATCGTCCCGCGCCAGACGCTGCTGCGTGTCCATCAGGCCGGTCATGATGCTGTCCATCGCCTGGCTCTGCTGATCGACCTGCTGGCGCAGGCTCTGCTTCTGCTCGAACAGCGCGGCGACCTGTACCAGCACCTCGCGATAACGGCGCATCCCGGCCTGCGCCTCTTCAAGCTGACTCGACAAGGCCGCCGGCAAACCGCTGCGCGCCTTGCTCATGTCGGCCAGAAACGCATCAGTGGTGTCCAGCAGCACCTGTTTGTTGGCCTCGCTCGGCACCGCGATATAACGCCGCAACATCAGACGAAACATCGTCATGCCATTGCGCAGATCCGCCACGGTGCGCAAATCCGTCACACGTGCGCTATCAGCAGACGCCAGCGCACTGGCCGTGGTGCTCTCGAACATGCTGTTGAAGGTCTCGGCGTACTTGTCCGACATCGCCCCCAACGGTTTCAGCGCATCACTGGTCGCCTTGTCCGCCTCGACCAAACGCTTGACCTGCTGATCGTAAGCCAGCGTGGTGTCCTGCAAACGCTTCAAGGCCTGCTGGTTTTCCGCCCGCGTCAGGGTCTGCAAGGCCTTCGCGATCAGCCCTTGCAACACCGTCAGCCGCGACTGATAAGCCTCGGCAAACGCCGCATCCGCTGCCGCTTCGTACTGCTTCTCCGACAACCGCATGTCCTGCGACGCATCGTTGAGCGTGCCGATCAGACGCGTGGTGTCCAGGCGATCCACCAGCACATTGCTGCTGCTATAGCCAATGAAAGCCACCGCCCCCACCGCCAGCAAAAGAACGCCAAACCCGGCCCCCAACTTTCGGGAAACCTTGATGTTGCCCAGGAAATTCGATGCTTCTGCCATGTTCAGCCTCTAACGCCCTGACGCGATTCAGCGTCAGGCACAAAAAATAGATCTCTGATAACCGGAGTTACCGCTCATATTCGGGGTCGTCGTCCTGGGCGAAATACGGGCAGCTTCCACTGACCCGGCTGCAACAAACTGACGCGAAAAGCCGTACCGACGGGCCACGCACCAGCGGACAAATCCAGGACTGACGCTGGATTTATCGTTTCAGCAAAGGTGTTGGAACGGATGCTATAAATTTTGGGAAAAGTTGTACAACTTTATATTTTTGTATAATCGTTGAACTTTTTTGAGCGCGTGATGACGCATTGCCATCATTTTTTGTGGCACATCGCTATTGCTGCAGAAACAGGCTGAAAACCGCCATTTTGGACGGTTGTTTTGCGCATCGACAGAATGCCCTCCGCGACCACAAGCTCGCCGCTCGCCACGGAGGGCAGCGATCTACGCCTTGAGCTCGACGTTATCCAACGCCTGATTCACCGCCAACTCCCCCAACATCACCACCTGCGCAATGCCCAGCAGCGTCTTGCGGTGCGAGACATCCAGCAACGCGGCGAAATCGTTGAGCATGGTCGTGGCGGAACCCAGGGATTCGCTGGCATTGGCGAGCAGGGATTCGGTGTCGTAGGCCGGGTTGGCGAGGAACATCGGTCTGGATTGATCACCACTGGCCATGATCTGGCTGGCCGGGGTGAGGTAGTGATCGAGGGCGCGCTCGGCGGCTTCGTGGAGTTTGCGGGAATCGAGGGATTCGTAGGGGGATGCGGGGTTGGATTCGGGTGGGTTGGGTGTTGGTTTGAACATGGATGGAGCCTCTAGTGCGAATACTAAAAGGAGCCATCACCCTCGCTACCAAACGATAGGTGGCGGCCATACGCGGGTTGGTAGACCGGTCGCACTAGAACCCGGCGCCCACGAATGAGCCCCACGCATGACCACCATGAAATGTGAGCCCCGAGAAAGGACTGCACACGGTGATGCCATGAGTCTAGAAACGAAGCGGGCTACCAAACCCGATCACTGATTTGCAGTGACGTAAGGACGATAGAACCCGCGAGCTAGACGCACAAGCCGGCGGATTCTGTCTTAGGTGTAGGGAGTGGCGCAAGGCGTTGTAGGGCTAAAGTAGTGCAGATAACCACATTTTAAACAGGACGTATCTAAGCCGTTTAAATTGAGGGCGTTGTCTCAAGGAACGGTTCCACGCAAGTCTGATAAAGTCAGCAACTGTTCATTCGTTGACAGGTCTGGATGAAGAACTGGAGGATTTTTTGACATGGAACGTTCAATGACGGATGAGGAACTCGCTTACGTCTATTGGGCGCTATCTGACGCTTTTGTTGATACAGAAGTTGATTATGAAGCTATTGCGCGTCAAACCGAAAACTATGACCCGGAGGAAATCAGACGAATCCTCTATCATGAGGTAGCGCCTGTCTGTCATACAAATCTTGAGACGGTGATTCCAATGATATGGTCAGCATTCAACTCAGAAAATTTGAAAACTGAAATAGAGAAAGTGCTAAGAATGCGAGAAAAGAATCACTTCCGCCGCCAAAGAGACAAGCTATTAATATATTGGCTTGAGTTTAGATACAGCTACATCTGGAAAGAGATTAAAAAACAATATAAAAATAAGCCATGCCGCACGAATAGAGTGATATGAAATCAGCATACTATATACGTAGCTAGTTTAGCTGTATCGGCAGCCACGAAGGGGGCGGATTTATTTACCGCCAAGCACTCAGTCTTTTGAAATAAATCCATCGCCTTTTTTTCGAAATTCCGGCGCACTCGGCTAGTCACTTTTCCTCCGTATTTATGGCAAATACGCCCCCCGAGTAAGGAGAACTGTTCTTTTACAGCATTACGCGAACGTTGAAATACGTGACACCTGCCTCAAGGAGAATTGAAGAACTCAGAATAGGGCACGGTAATCTCCAGTCCCCGAATTTTTCACCTATCGCTTTTACGCTCAATCCAGACTCGGGCGTTGGAGTGCAGTGTATTGACTCGGCAATACAGTCTAGGACCAATGGCAGCCCCATCGTTTACCCACCCAGTATTTTTCAATACACCTCATCGCTTATGGCATAGCCCAAAACTTTAAGAGTCGCTTCATCCAGAACAACTCTGCACACCGTATGCAGCCCCTGGCCGCCATTTAGTAGCATTTCCATTCGGTCTTGATCAAGCTCTCCATTAAAAAAATCGTCGATCAATTTACGCACCAGAGCCGCGCTCGATATCTCCAGTAACATTCTTCCGTAATCAGATAACCCATCGGAGGAGTACGGATCTAGCTCATCATTCTCACTGTAATAGCGAAGGATTTTCGCAATATCCCCATTTTCGAAATTCGACATGGCTTGGCTAAAATTACGTCGAGAATGCCTGATTAGCCTCAACACCCAACCAGACTCAACGGATACCAACCGCTTAAAAAATAAATTGGCAGTTTCTTGATCCGTAGGTTTAGTCTCTTCAAGCTCTTGAAGCCATTTTTTGGCAAGATTCTCTCGCTGAAAATCCTGAATACTGCGCATCAAAGCGTCTACAGAGGCTTTCGCTTCACCATTTTTTATCGAGTCGCCGAGGTACTTCGTCAAATTTTTAGGTTTTGGGCTGTAGCCGACAGCTATGTCATATTCTGTTTTTTGCAGGTCCTGCGGGGGATGCTTCGCCAGCGGGTCAATAACGAACACTACCGACCGACTTGATACCGTTGCAGCGACCCCAAGATTGACACCGTAATGAAACGCTCCGAACAGCGAAATCCTGGCATAGATGACGTTGTCATCTGCGTTATGGCCAACAATCACTCGGTGACTAAACCTCTTTCTCTGAGGGTCGTGCTCTTCGTCATAAGGATTTAACCACCAAGCAAAATCTTTCCCAGAATTATTAAGCGTGTACTCTTTGATAGGTGCCAACTCGGGTAGGCGGGCCAATTCCGGAAACGCATGGGCTAAAAATGTCTGAGCTATGTAGGCAATTGCCCTAAGCCCAGTATAGGTCCCGCCCAAATCAAGCCGCCCCTCAAGTGTGCCAGGATAGTAAATGCCTGGCGTACCTTTGCTCTCAATGCGAACGTTCAGACCTTTCTTTTGTAATTCAGCTACATAGGCTTCTAGTTGCTCGGGAGAGTTGGCTGCAATTTCAATCGTGCTACCGCCCTTTGAGTGCGACGTGGCGGACACTATGCGGGGTTCAGCATAAGCAGTTGAGGTGTTAGTCAGCCACATTTCAGCCTTGGTCGCAGGATCAATCAGTAAGACGGGCTTCACTTCTCCTGTCGATTTCTGGTGATCTCCCACCACCCCTATTTGCGAATTGAAGAACCGCATCTGGTTGGCGATGATATTTGCCAGCTCTGAGTAGTCTCCATTGTGAGTATCACAATAAATACCTTTATTGGTACGACGTCCTCCTAAAGCAGCCGGAAATACGTGCTCGCGGGAATTGGCCGCAACGCCACAGATAATGCAAGTTCTTTCCATGAAAATCACCTTTGAAAACAGACGCAATTGATCGTCGTGAAGCGCCTTTGTATAGCATGAAAATATGCAGGATAGAGACCTCCGCACGACCAAATCATGCGCGCACCATCTGGGTCTACCTTCGCGCGCAGTCAACGCCTTCCTGAAAAGCACCGGCTATCGATCGAGCAAATGAAAGGCCGTCGTAAAACTTTTATAAAGCGGTACTGAGGAGAGTGTCAGATTTATTTACTTCCCATTTGCTACAACACATCCACCGTATTGAACCAACTTTTCAGAAACAGACCTCTACCAGCCTTCAAACCAGTCCGCCCCCATTCCTGATAAACTCCCCCACCTCCCAGCCCCACCCAACCCAGAACCGCCAATGTCTCCTATCTCCGCCACACCCGCCCCACTCTCCCGCCGCTTCTCCGTCGCCCCGATGATGGATTGGACTGATAGGCATTGCAGATACTTCCTACGCCTCCTGTCGAAGAACGCCCTGCTCTACACCGAAATGGTCACCACCGGCGCCCTCCTCAACGGCGATCACGAACGTTTCCTCCGTCACAACGAAGCCGAGCATCCGCTGGCACTGCAGCTCGGCGGTAGTGTTCCGCTGGATCTGGCCGCCTGCGCGCGCATGGCGCAGGAGCATGGTTACGACGAGGTGAACCTTAATGTTGGCTGCCCAAGCGATCGCGTGCAAAACAACATGATCGGCGCGTGCCTGATGGGGCATCCGCAACTGGTGGCGGATTGTGTGAAGGCGATGCGCGATGCGGTGTCGATTCCGGTGACGGTGAAGCATCGGATCGGGATCAATGGGCGGGACAGTTACGCCGAGTTGTGTGATTTCGTCGGTACGGTGCGGGACGCCGGGTGTACCAGTTTTACCGTGCATGCGCGGATTGCGATTCTGGAGGGGTTGTCGCCGAAGGAGAATCGCGACATTCCGCCGTTGCGGTATGACGTGGCGGCGCAGTTAAAGGCGGATTTTCCGGAGCTGGAGATTGTGCTGAACGGCGGGATCAAGACGATGGAGGCCTGCCATGAGCACTTGCAGACCTTTGACGGTGTGATGCTCGGGCGTGAGGCTTATCACAATCCGTATTTGCTGGCGGAGGTCGATCAGCAGCTGTTCGGCAGCAGCACGCCGGTGATCAGCCGTGCCGAGGCGCTGGCGCAGTTGCGGCCATATATTGCCGAGCATTTACATTCGGGCGGTGCGATGCATCACATCACCCGGCATGTGTTGGGGCTGGGTACCGGGTTCCCGGGGGCGCGTAAATTCCGCCAGTTGTTGTCGGTGGATATTCACAAGGCCAAGGATCCGTTGGCGTTGCTGGATCAGGCTGGCGAGTTACTGCAAGGGCGTTGATGCCCTCCCTCCGTAAAACGTGCCAGGCGGGTTGATCCGCCTGGCGTGCGCATCACCCCGCCGCAGCTTCCGTCCAGTTCACCCAGCCAAACACCCACGTCGCCAGAATCAACAAGCCAAACGCGATCCGATACCAGGCGAACGCCGCATAACTGTGGTTGGCGATGAATTTGAGCAGGCCGCGCACGGCGATCATGGCGAAGATGAAGGCGATGACGAAACCAAGGGCGAACACTGGCAGGTCGCTGGCCTGGAACAGGTCGCGGTATTTGTAGCCGGAGTACACCGCAGCGCCGACCATGGTCGGCATGGCGAGGAAAAACGAGAACTCTGTGGCGGCTTTCCGGGACAAGCCGAACAATAAACCGCCGATGATGGTCGAGCCGGAGCGCGACGTGCCGGGAATCATTGCCAGGCATTGCACGAAACCGATCTTCAACGCGTCTGACCAGCGCATATCGTCGACGTGATCGACGCTCACCACATGATTGCGCTGTTCGGCCCACAACATGACGATGCCGCCCACCACCAAGGCCATGGCCACAGTGATCGGGTTAAACAGGTATTGATGGATTTTGTCAGCGAACAGTACGCCGAGGACCACCGCCGGCAGGAAAGCTATCAGCAGGTTGAGGGTGAAACGTTGTGCATTGCGTTGGGTGGGCAGGCCTTTGACGATGTCGAAGATCTTCGGGCGAAACTCCCAGACTACGGCCAGGATCGCGCCCAGCTGAATAATGATGTTGAACGCCATCGCGCGTTCGCCGCCGAAGTCCAGCAGGTCGGCGACGATGATCTGGTGGCCGGTACTGGAGATCGGCAAGAACTCGGTCAGGCCTTCTACCGCGCCCAATATCAACACCTGGATAAAGGTCCAGAAATCCATTAATCCTCCGTCAGAGCGCTCTTGATGAGCGACCGGTCAACTGCATTCAGGAATTGAGTATCTGAAGTTAAACAATCGGTATAACGCGACACCCATTGCCTGATCAGGCGACGGAGAATATGTCTTATCAAAAGACACACTCAAGCCATGTTAATAAACGTCCGCCTACGAACTACACGAAAAATATTTAGGGCTATAGTAGAAAAAAGTTCGACTGGCCAATAAAGTGTGATCCAGCTCACATTGTCTCAGGATCGTCGACAGTGGCAATTGGACATGAATAAAGCCATCGCCATAGATTCAAAATAGTGGCACAATTCCACATCGCCATCATGTAACGACTAGTTCACAACCCCGAGAAAATCAACTAAAAGCTTGAAATGCTTAATTATTGTTAGAAAACTCGGGAGCCACGTCTAAAAATCGCGTGAATGTTACCAATTGTCAGTCACAGATGAGAACCGGTGCTTTAACATCCCGATGTCAGCACCTAATTCGAGTCAAAGCATGATGCTCTCAGGGAACTTGGCGACTAGAAGTCCGCGCCCGACAAACGACGTACCCGGTGTTCTCACACTGGGCCGTACCCGTGGCGTGGCCGAACATTTTAGTGCGCTGATCGCAAAGCACGTACGCACTGATATGGCACTTGAGGCCAGTTCGTACACTAGTTCCTATAACAATGAACTTTCTGGTTCGTATCGAGCCATTTTCATCGTTATCGACACTCCGCAAGCGCTGGAAGACAATCTTGCGCTGATCGAGAACCTGCGTTCCGACAACTTGAAACCGATCATTTGCGCGGTCATAACCGGTCGCGGCGCGTTCAACAAGATCAAGTACTTCCTGGCCGGTGCCGACTTCTGTATCAAACTCAATACCCTTTCCGACGAGGGCGACGAGTTGCTCGGTGAATTCTTCAACAGTGAAGAATGGCAGCGGGATATCAATCTGACGCTCGACCCGACGCGCATCTGCCTGCTCGGCGGCGCCAGCCAGAAACTCGACATCTCGTTCGCCGAGATGAAGATCCTGGAAGCCTTTGCGCAGACCAGCAATCACATTCTCAGCCATGATGAAATCGCCAGCATCATGGGGCTCAATACCAATTTCTACGACCCGAGAGCGCTGGAAAAATCCATCAGCCGCTTGCGTGGAAAAATCAAGGACATGTATGGTACCAACGCGATTCAGAGCATCCGCGGCTACGGCTATCGCCTGATGCGGGGTCTGATATCGACTGCCTGACTCTCGGGCAGCCATCCTCTTTGCATAATCACGAAGGATCGTCATATGCAACCATACAGCTCAAGTTGTACTTCAAATCTACTAATAATCAAGCCATTGAATGAGCACGGCTACACCGAACCATAACAATAAACTTAACAACATAGCAGCAGAACGAGTGGAATTTATCGAGGCCATTTTGGGCCCAGACCCTGCCTGTCGGTTACTTCCAAGGAAGTTATTGCTCGCCTGCCGATTTACCTTTTCGCCCATTTTGGTGCACATTTTAGGAGAGAGACATGGAAACTAGTACAACCCTCCCAAGAAAATATTTTGTCGTCGTGACCAACAGTACAACGTCGCAGCGTGAACTTGAGAGCATTCTGTCCAGCGAGCGCTTCAATTCGTTTGGCACGTCTCAGGCACAAATGTTTATTGAAGGTGCTACTTCGCCCTCTTCCGCTCCCATGCTGATGGAGTTCACTTACCCAAGGGGCACCCGGAAAAACGTTGCCCGCACGATTGAACACGACACCCAGCGCATATTGGCCACCCTCGAATCGGAATGGTTGTCCGCACAATCGGCGAAGCCGTTTCAAAGTGCAGAGAGCGACAACCGCACTGCCGCCATCGAAGACGCCGCCACCTGCAACGAAACCTGGCATCTGGACAACGATCAAGGCGCCCTGGTCAAGGAAGGCGTCGAGATCAGCCTTACCGGACTGGAAACCGCGCTGGTGCGCAAAATGCTCCATCACGAAGAACGTGTAGTCAGTCGAGATGACCTGATCCTCAGCATCGGCCGCGAGCCGGAGCAATATCGCGGCCTGGAGATGTGCCTGAGTCGCCTGCAGGACAAGTTCAAAAACGCGAGTAATGGTGAGCGATTGTTCCGTGCCGTAAGAAACCGCGGTTATTGCCTCATTCAGGAAATCGTTGCGTAAATACCGCCGATATCCGCGAACAAAACAAACAGAAAACAGTGCGATTACAAAAACAACAAGAGCACTCTGTTTGGCTTCCCCCCTGGTAATAATAGCTCCCTGCCTCCACCCCTCCTACAGTAACAAACACAACATAATTTATTCACCCCCCGCTCTGCGACCTTTTCTAACACCCTTGTATTTGATTATTAAAAAGTTGGCACTGTGCCATCTTGTTAGAACTCGTCAGACACCCTCTCCGGCAATAACTTAGTCTATTGATTGACGACAGTTCGGCCTATCGACGTTGTTACCTCAGGACACTCGTCCAATAACAACAACAAGCCTATCTAGCAACTCGGACTTCAACTGTCGAAACCTGAATGGACGTATTTCTGGGGATATCTCATGGAACTTTCTCTACGGATCAATCGAAATAACGGCCTCAAGGGACTTACCTTCTGGGGCCAATGGGCATTGGCGCAGGCTTTCATTGTTGCGTTGCTATTCATACTCGCTGAACGGCACACCGGCACCGTCGAGTTCTATTACCGCATGTGCGCGACACTGGCGGTACTGGCCTCGGTACCGGCGTATACATTTAGCGGCGTGTACCGCAAGCAGGACAATTACCTGACCGGGCTTGGACGCTTGTTCATGGGCTGGTCGATGACCATGGTGGCGCTGGCCGGCATCGCTTTCGTGTGCAAGGCCGACGAAGTGTTCTCCCGCGAGGTGACGCTGAGCTGGGCGGTCTACGGCTTCCTCGGCCAAGCATTGATGTACGCGCCGCTGCATGCCTTTTCCAAGTACTACCAGCGTTCCCGCACCAGCGCGCAGAAGACCCTGATCGTCGGCACTGGCGAGCTGGCTCTGGGTCTGGCGAAGAAGATCAGTCAGGTGGAAAACCTGCCGCTGGTAGGTTTGGTCAGCAATGGCGCGACACCGAATCTGGATGCGGATGCGCCGCGTGTGGTCGGTGATCAGGAAGATTTGCTGGAGCTGATCAAGGATCATGACATCCGCCGGTTGTACATCACCCTGCCGCTGGCCGAGGCCGCAAAAATCGAAGCGATGTACGTCGATTTGCTCGGCGCCAACGTCGATGTGGTCTGGGTGCCGGACTTGAACAGTCTGACCCTGCTCAACCACTCGGTGAAGGTCGTGGATGGTCTGCCGGCGATCTGCCTCAACGAAAGTCCGCTGACCAGCCGCCCTACCGCTGCGCTGAGCAAGAGCCTGGTGGAAAAAGGCGTGGCGCTGCTGGCGATTATCCTGCTGAGCCCGGTGCTGCTGTTCATCGCGTTGGCGGTGAAGATCAACTCGCCGGGGCCGGTGTTCTTCAAGCAGGATCGCCACGGCTGGAACGGCAAGGTGATTCAGGTGTGGAAATTCCGCTCGATGCGCGTGCACGATGACCGTGAAGTGGTTCAGGCCAGCCGTAATGACTCGCGTATTACTGCGGTCGGGCGCTTCATTCGCCGCACCTCGCTGGATGAGCTGCCGCAATTGTTCAACGTGCTGCAGGGGCAGATGGCCCTGGTCGGTCCACGTCCGCACGCTGTAGCGCACAACCACTACTACTCGGGGAAAATCCTCGCGTACATGGCTCGTCATCGAATCAAACCGGGAATCACCGGCCTGGCGCAAATCAGCGGCTGCCGTGGCGAGACCGACACCATCGACAAGATGCAGCGGCGAGTGGAGATGGACCTGCATTACATCAACAACTGGTCGTTGTGGCTGGATTTGAAGATCCTGGTAAAGACGCCGTTTACGTTGTTGTCGAAAGATATTTATTGATGGGCTGGTGACAAGCCAGGCGATACCGCAAGGGGACGAGAGTCCCCTTTTTTGTGGGCGGGATTTGGGTAGTGGGTCAGGCTGTTGCGAGGGTGGCAGTGCCGGCGCCTTCGCGAGCAAGCCCGCTCCCACAGGGGATCTCGGCATGGATCGGGATATGTGCCTCACCACAAAACACTGTGGGAGCGTGGCTTGCCCGCGAAAGCGGTGGGTCAGGCAGCACAGATGTTGAATGTGCCGACGCCTTCGCGAGCAAGCCCTCTCCCACAGGGGATCTCGTCATGGATCGGGATACGTGCCTCACCACAAAACACTGTGGGAGCGTGGCTTGCCCGCGATAGCGGTGGGTCAGGCAACATGGATTTTGAATGGACTGGCGTCTTCGCGAGCAGGCTCGCTCCCACAGGGATCGGGGGCGTTCACTCAAATCGGGCACACCACAAAATCACTGTGGGAGCTTGCCTGCAAGCGATAGCGGTGGGTCAGGCAACATGGATTTTGAATGGACTGGCGTCTTCGCGAGCAGGCTCGCTCCCACAGGGATCGGGAGGGGGATCAAGATATCCAGTTCACCCCGTACCAAAGTGGGAGCGTGGCTTGCCCGCGAAAGCGGTGGGTCAGGCAGCACAGATGTTGAATGGGCCGACGCCTTCGCGAGCAAGCTCGCTCCCACAGGGGATCTCGGCATGGATCGGGATATGTGCCTCACCACAAAACACTGCGGGAGCGTGGCTTGCCCGCGAAAGCGGTGGGTCAGGCGACAGAGATGTTGAACGTGCCGCCGCCTTCGCGAGCAAGCCCGCTCCCACAGGGTCCGGCGGCGTTCACTCAAATCGGGCACACCACAAAATCACTGTGGGAGCTTGCCTGCAAGCGATAGCGGTGGGTCAGGCAGCACAAATGTTGAATGTGCCGACGCCTTCGCGGGCAAGCCCGCTCCCACAGGTCCCGAGAAGGCCCGGGGTTTACTCGGTAATCTTCGAGAAGTTGCGGTAGAACATGTCACCCTCACGGCTATCGGTCATCGAGTGCAGCTGGAAGCTGCGATTGAGCCTGGCGCCGCCGTCGCGGGTCAGGGGGGCCCAGACCAGGTTGGCGCGGCGCATGGTCGACATGCTCATCATTTCGTCGAACGGGATCGACAAATAGATGCCCTTGTCGAAACTACCCTCCCCGTACTCGGCACTGCCAGCCGTGGTGATCGTCGCCCAGGCACCGAAGCGCACCCCATTGAAGAACTCGCGGGAGATGTCCAGCGTACCGCCCCAGTCGCCGGCCAGATAACGACCGACGCTGACCGCAGCCAGTGTGTCGTACGGCAAGTCGGTGTAACCGGTGATGTGCCCTGTCCAGACCGAGTAGTCGCGCAGGCCGAAACCCTGGTCGAACTCGCGCTGGCGCACATAGTTCAGATCCGCTCCCACCGACCAGCGCTCACCGGTCGGCCGGAACAGCACCTCACCGCCGACACCGGCAAACATCGATTCCAGATAGCCGCCGTAGACCATGCCATACAGGTCCTTGTCCAACTGCTCGGCATGGCTGACCTGGAACAACGGCATGGTCACTTCCGAGGTGGTCAGATATTGACGCAAATCGGTACGCACCCGCGGCAGGCCGCTTGGTGCATCGTAGGTGAACTTGTCGAAGTTGTTCACCAGGTTGGCACTGAGCAGACCGTTCCACCAGGTGTTGCGGTTGAAGCGGTACTCGGCATCCGCGTCGGCACTGAACTGATAGAGCAAACCATCAGGCCCGCCAACGTTCTGCTTGAAGCCCAGCCCAACGCCATAATTGAAGTGCTGCGGCGCTTCGCTGTAGAGGGTTTTCTCGTTGTGCGGCATCGCCGGGTTGATCTCGGTGGTGCGGTGCAACGACTCCAGCGGCTCCTCGTTGTTGATCACTTCGCGGAAGGTCTGGCGCGGCACGCTGGTCTCTTCCAGCGGCAGGTCGTAGCGCTTGTTGACCACGGTGAACCAGTTGATGTCGTCGTTCACACTGTTGTCGAGAATCCGGCTCGCGCGGCCGACAGCCTTCGACGAATGGAAGTAGCGCTGCTGCTCGCCGTAGACGATCAGCTCGGAATCACGCTGACTGATGCGCTCGACCTTGTACCCGGCATTCTGCTGCAGGCGCTGCGATACGTCGGCCCAGTTGACTTGTTCCATCGGCGTGGTCGGCATCTTCGCCGGCAGCGGTTCCGGCGTCGGGTCGTAGGTCTTGGCCGGCGCCTTGCGGCTGACGAAATTGGTGTGGAACGTGATGCCAAACATCGCCGTGTTGCCCCGCTCCCACGCCGCGCTGACGTCCACCGAATCGGCGACCTTGAATACCGCACCGAAGTTGATCGGCGAGTCTTGCTTGATCACGTTGTCCTTCGGTTCGTGCTTGTAGTCGTTGCCTTCGTATTCGAGTTTCAGGCTGAGTCGATCCCACGGCGTCTGGTAGCTGACGCCACCGAAGAACGACGGCCGACCGCGAAAGTACGAGCCGGAGTTGACGTCACCGGTACCCTCAAGGGCCGGCCGGGTGTCGAAGCGATCACTGACGTAACCCAGCGGGTTGTCGAGATCACCACGATTACCGAGATAACCCCAGGCAATACCGGCGCTGAAATCGAAATTGTCGAAGCGCTTGTTAGCGACGAAAAACTCACTGGAGAACAAGCCCGTACCACCGATGTCTCGGAAGCCCAGCGCGACTTCCGGCGCCCAGTGGCTTTCCTGCCACAGCCGGACTTTGGCGTCGACCGCCTTGTCCTTGTAGCTCTGGCTGCCACTCAGCGCCTCAGAGCCGTACGGCCGGTTGGTGATCGCGGTGTAGCGGAACGAACCTTCGAGCCAGTCCAGTGGCTGCAACGACACGCTGTAGCGGCTGTAAGGCTCGGTGCGGTTGGCGTTGACGCTCAGCTCTCCGGCCGGAGCCATGCGCGCGGTCGGGGTCTGCAACAGACCGGTGCCGCCGAAATCATTTTGGGTAATACGCGGCTCGGCATGCACCAGACCGCACGGCAATAACAACACAGCTGCAAAACGTAACTTCAACGAACCACCTCAGCCAGCTGCGTGGCAATCAATTCGGCCAACTGCTGATTCAGTTCAGGAACAGGCGGATCCAGATCATCATTCTTCACCGGCACCAGAATCTTGCTGCCGGCCACGGGGAACTGCCCGCTCTCGCGATTCCAATGCGCAATGCCCACCCGCCGCACCGCACCATTGGGCTGGATCAGCCACAGGTAATCGGCCTCGGCATCGTCCAGCGGCGTGCAGTTTTCCAGATACTCGCGCGCCTCCAGCAGCGGCTGATAAGGCAGGTGGCAGGTTTCGGCGACCGCGCCCAGCACTTGCACCTCGTCGACCCGTTTCGGGTAGATCAGCCGATCGCCGTCGTCCAAACGAATATTGCGCGCGAAACCGACTTCCACCGCGACCGGATCGAGGTCCGCCACCTGACGCCCGGTGACCGGCATTTGCCGCACCTGCTCAGCCAGGCGCAGCGCCAGCGCCGCGCGACTGGGTCGGTCAAACAAAGACGCCATGCGCTGCAACACATCGAGATCAAACAACACCCCGGCCTTGAGCCGCGCCTGCTGTTCCAGCAACGACTGGCGCAGCAACACGCCGGCCAGCCAGTAACCTTCGGCATTCGGCACCGCCACGCTGATTACGTCGAGCAAGCGCCCGCCCGGCGGCAACTCCACCGGCCCTGGGTTGGCGACATCGCCGCTGACGGTGACCGCTGCCTGACTGATGCCGCTGAGCAACAGCAAACCCGCCGATAACATTCGTAAGCGCTTCACGGCAGGTGCCTGCGATCAGGGGTCAGTTGCACGATGCGCACGCGCAGTTGCGCGGTCAGTTGCTGCTCGCTCTGCAGGATGAAACCATCCTGCGGATCGACCCAGTAATGGTTGGTCGCGCGCAGGCCGATCGCCGGGACGTCGATACGTTCGTCGACACGCAGCACGGTGTATTCCTTGTCGAGAATTTGCAGGGTTTGCGTGGATCGGCGGGAGAACCGGCTATTGACGATCAAACCGACTTCCTGGCCCTTGTACAGGTCGATCCAGCGCTGACTGGTGAAACCATCGGCGACTTGATGCAGGCCGCGTTTGAACGGCGCGTTGTCGGCAAGCCGCGTGCCGTCCAGGTCGCCCTCGACGCCGAGGCCGATGGTGCGCACGGCGAGGCCGTCACGCAGCAGCAACACCTGTTTACCGGAGGCGACCCAGAACTGCAGGTCTTCCCGCTCGCGCACCAGCGCCAGCACCCCGGAGCCAGACGGCGTGGTCAGTTTGACTTGCGGATACTTGACCTCGGCCACCTGGGCCGCGCTCACGTCCAGCTCGTCCGGGCCGATCACCGCCGACTTGAGGTTGCGCACCGAAGCGGTCATCAGCGGGTTACAGCCACACAACATCAAGGCCGCCATCAGGCAGACGCCAACTTTCAAGGTTTTCACGGTCGGCCTTATTTGCTGTTGTTACTGAATTCGCTCCAGTTCTTCGCAGCGGAAGCCCCGGTCCCGACAATCGATGCCGACGGCACCAGTTGGCTGATGAAGCGGTTCCAGCGCGTGACATTGGCCGGGCCGACGTACACCACGTCCTGTGGACGCACTTCAAAGTGCGAAGCGAGTGCCATGGCGGTCGGCGACTGGGCTTCCAGTTGATAGATCTTCGCTGGCTCTACATCGAGGTTTTCCACCCCGCGAATCACGTACACCGCGTTGCCGTTGGAGGTGGTCTGACTCAGACCGCCGACCGAACCGAGCACGTCGGAGAGGTTCATCGTCGCGGTCTTGAAACTCAGCGCACGGGGCTGATTGACTTCGCCCATGACGTAGATGCGCTTGTTGTCGTTGTACGGCAGGTACAGCTGATCGCCGCCCTTGAGGAAGACGTGCTGCAACTCGGAATCCTGCTGGTTGAGCGAGTCGAGATTGAGCGGATACACCCGGCCATTGCGGGTCAGCAACAGGCCCGACAGATCGGCGTTATTGGTGTCGATGCCGGCAGTGCCGAGGGCTTCGACCACGCTCAACGGGTTGGTGGAAATCGGCTGCGGACCGGCCTTGGCCACGGCACCGGAAACCACCACTTTCTGACTGGCGAAACGCAGCACCGCGACATCCACCTGCGGCTCGGCGATGAACGCCGACAGCCGGGTTTCGATGTCCGAGCGCAGCTGTTGAATAGTCTTGCCGGCCGCCTGCACTTCCTTGATGAACGGGTAGTACAGCGTGCCATCGGAGCGCACCAGTCGACCGTTGGCGTCGATCTGCTGTTGTGCCCCCGATGGCGCGGTCAGCTCCGGGTGATCCCAGACCGTGATGTACAGCACATCGTTGCTGCCGATGCGGTATTCCGCAGGCGTTGCCAACAGTTCCGACGGTACCGTCTCACGCTTCTGCGTGGCACGGGTCATCGAGATCAGCTTGGGCGTGATCGGGATCAGCTCGACCCGACTGCTTTCGCTGGCGCCCTGGCGCGTGATGTCGCCGGTGCTCAGGTATTGGCCGGGGGAAAACATACAACCTTGCAAAGCGATACTTGCCAACAGCAAAAGAGAAAAACTACGAGTCATAATGGCACTACGCTATTCAAGGGCGAATCTAAAAATAAAGTCACCCGACTTGCGTCGGGCGACCCTGTACTGCACTAACAAATGTTCCTGTTAGTTGTGCGTGCCGGTGGTGCCGGTAGTACCGGTGGTGCCAGTGGTACCGCCGTTGGCACTTCCGCCGCTGTTGGACGCCGCGACTGCACTGGCAACCATTGCAGTACTGGCAGCAGGCGCTGTAGAAGCCGCAACACTGCCAGATACATTGGTCACCGCAGTTAGCGGTGCTTCAGCAGCGGACGCCCAGTTGCTCAACATCGTCAACAGGGCAATCGCCATCACTTTTTTCATATCAACTCCTTTCTAACATTCGACCTGTTAAAAACCGGTCTTTGTTAGCGGTGGTAGCGTTCGAGTCCGCGAAAAGCGCGAACAAGATCCGTCGTTCTTTCACAGTCTTACCCAACTGATAAAAGTCGAACGGCAGGTTTATATCTACGGACTTGCAAAAGGCATTTCCAGCGTATTTTCCCGACGATATCTAACAGCTGACCGAAACTAACATTCAGTATTAGAACGACATCATTCGAGATAACCGCGCGGATGATTCGATTGCCAGCGCCAGGTATCGGTGACCATGTCCTGCAGACTGCGCGTGGCTTTCCAGCCGAGTTCTTTTTGCGCTTTCGAGGCGTCGGCCCAGCTCTCGGCAATGTCCCCGCTGCGCCGTGGCATCACCCGGTACGGCACCGGACGTCCACTGGCTTGTTCGAAGGCATGCAGCACTTGCATCACGCTGTAGCCGTCGCCGGTGCCAAGGTTCCAGGTATGAATGCCCGGACGGTCGGCAATCGATTGCAAGGCTTTGAGATGGCCATCGGCGAGGTCGACGACGTGGATGTAATCGCGCACTCCGGTGCCATCGATCGTCGGGTAGTCGTCGCCGAAAATCGACAATTCCTGCAGGCTGCCAACCGCGACCTGGCTGATGTAAGGCAGCAGGTTGTTGGGGATGCCGCTGGGGTCTTCGCCCATATGCCCGCTGTGATGCGCGCCGATCGGGTTGAAGTAACGCAGCAAGGCGATGCTCCAGCGCGGCTCGGCCTGGCTCAGGTCGCGCAGCACGTTCTCGACGATCAGCTTGGATTGACCATAAGGATTGGTCGGAATGCCGGTGGGGAAATCCTCGCGGATCGGCATCTGCTCAGGCTCGCCATACACCGTGGCCGACGAGCTGAACACCAGCCGGAACACCCCCGCTGAGGCCATCGACTGACACAAGGTGATGCTGCCGCCGACGTTGTTCTCGTAGTAATCCAGCGGCTTGCGCACGCTCTCGCCGACGGCTTTGAGCCCGGCAAAATGCAGCACCGCGTCGATCGCATGCTCGCGGAAGATCCGGTCGAGCAACGCCCGGTCGCAGACATCGCCGCGAATCATCAACGCGCTTTTGCCGCAGATACCTTCTATCGCGTGCAATGCCGCATCGCTGCTGTTGCAAAGATTATCCAGTACAACAACTTCATAACCTGCTTCAAGCAGCGCAAGTGTGGTGTGCGAGCCGATATAGCCGGCGCCACCCGTTACCAGAATCTTCATAGCGCGGTCCGTCATTGGATAAGTGACAAGTAGCCTGTCAAGTCCCTTTCATTGAATCTGTGGCGCACCACACAAATAAGGACGACAACAGCCTTAAACAAAATTAGTTCAACCACTGGCAATAAATATTTTTGCAGGTCAAACTGTATTGCCCGGTACTTATTAGCACCCCAAGTACACTCATCACTATCAACAGATACCGACTAAAAATAACTAATAACGCCTTAACCGACATCTCATAACATTGTCATGTTTTGCCCCCTGCGCTAATTGCCATTAACAACCTGACTCAGGTATTAAAGTACTCGTTCAATAATCATTGAAACTTGTGCGCTTTGATAAGTGCGCGCACCCGTTGCCTGTGTTCCATGACTGTCCAGGATACTTTTATGATTCGTAAATGTTTGTTCCCCGCTGCCGGTTACGGCACGCGTTTCTTGCCGGCGACCAAAGCCATGCCGAAAGAGATGCTGCCGATCGTCAACAAGCCGTTGATCGAATACGCCGTTGAAGAAGCACGGGACGCCGGCCTGCAACACATGGCCATCGTCACCGGTCGGGGCAAGCGTGCGCTGGAAGACCACTTCGATATCAGCTACGAACTCGAACACCAGATCCGCGGCACCGAGAAAGAGAAGTTCCTCGCCGGCACCCGCGAGCTGATCGACACCTGCACCTTCTCCTACACCCGTCAGGTGGAAATGAAGGGCCTCGGTCACGCGATTCTCAGCGGCCGCCCGTTGATCGGCGATGAACCTTTCGCCGTGGTGCTGGCCGATGACCTGTGCCTGAACCTGGAAGGTGACGGCGTGCTGTCGCAGATGATCCAGCTGTACAAGAAATTCCGCTGCTCGATCGTCGCCATCCAGGAAGTCCCGGCCGACCAGACCCACAAATACGGGGTGATCGCCGGCGAGCTGATTTCCGAGGGCATCTACCGGGTCAATAACATGGTGGAAAAACCGGCGCCGCAGGACGCGCCGTCGAACCTGGCGATCATCGGCCGCTACATCCTGACGCCGGACATCTTCGACCTGATCGCCGACACCCAACCGGGCAAGGGCGGCGAGATCCAGATCACCGACGCGCTGATGAAACAGGCGCAGAACGGTTGCGTGCTGGCCTACAAGTTCAAGGGCCTGCGCTTCGACTGCGGCGACGCCGAGGGTTATTTGCAGGCGACCAACTTCTGCTACGACAACGTCTACCTCAAGGGCCGCTGAGACGGTCCCCGCCCACTTCTCTTTTCAGGAGGCAACCCATGAACATGGCACAGCATGCAGCAGAGATTGAACGGGAGGTGGGCAACCTCGGGGCGGTGAGCTGGCTGTCACACCATCAGCCGTTGCCCAGCGCCAACGAGTCATGGCTGGGCAGTATTTTGCTGGTGGAACGCATCGGCATGTTTCCCTCGTCCGGCGACATTCGCCGGACGCTGGCGGATCCCTATCCCCTGCTCGCCCATCTGAAACAACGGTATGCCGAGCAGGCGCTGGAAATGGACGACCGTGATGGGCTGAAGGTGATCTTCAGCGACTGGCGCTTCCGCGTACGCCTGTGCTGCAACGAGCCGGCGATCATCATCAATGTCGAGACCCGGTGTGCCACGCAACTGATGCCGCAGAGGACTGCGGAGCTCCTCAGCCAGATAGATAACTTCAAATAAAACACGCCCCTGTAGGAGCTGCGGCACGCTGCGATCTTTTGATTTCTTTTTCAAGATCAAAAGATCGCAGCCTTCGGCAGCTCCTACAGGGGTTTCGTTGGGTCGCAACTGTCCGCGTTGATGCCACTGACGATCCAGCGATAGAAGTAATCGGCAATCACCTTCCCGCCCGTGGCCGGCTGCGGATGAATCTTGTCCGGGCCGATCATCGCCGCCGCATAGCGTTTGACGTCAGGGCCGAACGCGCATTGCAGATTGGCAAAGCCCAGCTGCTGCTCGTGCGCCCACGGCTGCAAGACCTGTGCATACGCCGACATCGGATAGGCGCTGGAACGCGTGGTGTCCTGACGCATGATCAGGTTGATGCTCGCCGCCGGTTGGATCTCGCGGATCATCGCCACCAGGCCCTGAACGTTGTGCAGGTATTGTTCGGGTTTGACCCCGAAGCCCTGATCGTTGCCGCCGAGCATGATCAGGTAAACGTCGGCGGGGATCTTCGACACGGCGGCTTTCCACTGCACCTGCCATTGCGGGTCCTGGTGATAGAAATCCGCCGATGCCGCGCCCGAGGCCGCCAGTTTCGAAACCCGCACGCCGTGCTGCTCGTTGCTCATCCACAAGCCAAACAAGGTCGGTGCACCCTTCACCACTTCCAGTTTGAATGACCAGTCTGCGGCTGCCGAAAGACCTGCGAGTGGTACTTCCTGCACACCTGAACCCTTGAGCGTCAACGGTTGCCAGTCTTCCGAGGGCGTCCAGCGGTAGCGCAGCTCACTGGTTTCGCCGTTGCCCAGGTAGAGCAATTTCGCCTGGGTGACTTGGGTGTCGATGGCCGGTGTCGGGCTGGCATCGATTTGCAACCAGGCGCCGGGCTTGCCGGTCACCGTGCGGCTGTCGGGGCTGGCTTGGCCGAGGCCGGATACTTGCCAGCCACCACCGAAGTATTTTTCGCTGCTGCGGGTGTATTTGAAATGCGTGCCGCCCAGCGCCGCGCCGTGGTTGAAACCGACGTAACCGGGACCGGCAAAACCGACCTCGCCGGCCACGCGCTGCACCAGTTTGTTCAGGTAGAAATCCTGCCCGGCGCTGTAGCTGTCGCCGATCACCGAGACCGACAAGACCTTCCCGGCCTTGCCTTCGCGCCACTGCGCAAAGCGCTCGCGGGCATCGCCCACTTCCACCACCGACGCCGCGACGGGCTGAGCGTCATTTACTGCCAACATGCATTATTTCCTTCAGTCTGGAATGGCCCGTTCGCGAGCAGAGGTTGAGGTCATCCGCTAAATCCTTGTACACCTAAATCCTGTGGGAGCTGGCTTGCCAGCGATGGCGGTGGGTCAGGCGAATAAGCTTCATCTGATCGGTCCCCATCGCTGGCAAGCCAGCTCCCACAGGGATGGTGTGAGTTCCAGAGATCCTTGCTCGCGAAGCTTTTCAGCTATTGGCCGGCACCACCGGAGTAACGCCAACCGCTGGCTTCTTCTTCGCCGCACGCTCCCCGAGAAACAGCATCGAAGTGACATTGAAGCGACTGAAAATCATCGACAGCAGCACCGGCCCCAACAGACCCGACAGCAGTCCGCTGAGCACCATAATGCTTTCGTCTTTCACCCCCAGCCGTCCCATGACAAACCGCGAAGTCGCCGCGAACAGCACATGGAACAGAAAGATCGCGTAAGAGTAGCCGCCCAGCCAGGTCAGCCACTTCGAGCGCATGTCACTCGACAGCAAAGCAATGCAGGACACACACCCCACGGTCAGACCGATCAGGCTGCGGCGGTCGACGATCAACTCACGATCAATCGCCGCCACGTACAGCAGCGTCAACGAAATCAACACAAACACCAACGGCCCGACCACCTTGAACCGCTGCTTCAACGCCTCGACATTTTCCTGGCCGATCATCCCCGCCACAAAAAACGGCAGCAGGTAAATCGCACCATTGATGCCGAACGCATCGAGCTTGAACGGTGGCAACAGAAACACCGCCGCTGCGAAGGCGAACAGCAGGTACAAGCGCGTCATCGAGCGCAGCATCCCGCGCCATTCCAGCAGGCCGACGAACATGAAAATGATGAACACCGCCTGCAGGAACCAGAAGTGATTGACCGGTACCCAGAACGACAACAAGGCATCGATCACGCCGACATCCTTGTTCACCCCCGGCCCCACCGCCTGCAACACCGAGAACGGCACACCGACGCAAAACAGCGGCACGATCAGCCGTCGCACCTTGCCGCTGAAGAATGCGGAAAAGTCATTGCCGCGAATTTTGTAGATCGAATAGATGTAGCCGGAAATGAAGGTGAACAGCGGCATGCGCACGTACACCATCGAGTCGGCGATCACCCGGAACGGCGAGCCGATATCGATTTTCAGCCCTCCGCCCAACGGGCCAATGACGTGATAGAGCACCAGCAGCAGGCACGCCAGACCACGCAGGGTTTCGATCTCCAGCGATTTTTTCTTGCTCGACATACAGCACCTGCCTCAATTCAGAACTCTTGATTCAACCCGCACCGGTTTGTTGGCGCGCAACATCAGACCCAAGCCGACAAACAACACCGGCACCACCATGGAAAAGTGCCGGGCGAAGGAGCCGAAGTCCGGCTCGAACAACCCTTGCACCAGCAGGAACGCCAGCGGAATCGCGATCAGTTCCTTGGGTTTGGTCTCGATCGGCGCGCCTTTGTAATCGGTGGAGGTGATGACTTTGAACAGCAGCAACGCGGTCATGATCATCAGCGCCACAAAGATCACCTGGCCCGGCCCGGACAACAGAATCAGCTCCACCGGGAACGACAGCCGGAAGAAAATGATCATCGAGTCCAGCGCCTGCGAAACGAAGTCACTGCCGCTGAGCCACGAGACAATCAGCGATTTCGAGCCCTCCTCCCCCGCCGTGCGCAACTCGTTATTGCTGGCGCGAATCGATGACACCGGGAACCCCAGCGCCAGCTGAATCGCCATGGCCACCGCCAGGTAAAACAGGAACAGCATCAGGAAGAAAGTGAAGCGCGACACGTACTTCTTCATCACGCAGACGCCGACCCACGACAGCGAAAACAGAATCCAGTAAGGCCGGATCAGCACGCCGTAGATCACCGCCGACAGAAAAAATCCGCCGCGGTATTTGCGCGTCAGCGAGCCGAACAAAATGCTCAGCACCGCCACCGAAACGATGATTTCCTTGGTCAGGTTTTCCAGGAAGAACGAACGCACAATCCCCCACAGACACAGGGTGCCGAAGATCGCCAGCGGCATGCGCCGGAACACCACCACCGGAATCGCCGTGAGGAAGAAGTTGCAGAACATCCCGTAGGCCCAGGCGTTGGTCAGGTTGATCCCGGTGGGCCGCAGCAGGAACGCCGAACACTCGTAGGAGGAACGATCCGGTGAGAACGGGTTCCAGAAATTGCAGTTGTCGGCGCGGGCGTAGGACGACCACAAGGTCATCGCATCCGGGCCCGGAGCGCGCGGGATCAGCAGCGGCATCGCCACCGACAGAAACAGCCCGGTGAACAGAATCAGGAACGACAGCGAAGAATCGAGTTTGCGGCCGCGAAACTCGATGCACGGCAACTTCAACCCCATGCCAGCGCCCCTTTTGCGCGGGTCGCTCGGGTCAACACGGCAATCACGCCAAGCTGCACGATGATCGCAAAGACATTGCCCCACGCCGCGCCATAAATCGAATAGTGCTTGATCAGCAGGTAGCTGATCGGCACCGACACCAGCAGACAGATCGCCGCGCTGGCGAATGACACCCGACTGTTTTTCGAAGCGATCAGACCACCCCAGACGATGTCGCCAATGGCCCGCAGGGCAAAGGAAAAGATCAGCACACCGAGGATCGCGTTATCCGGACGCGGCACGCTGGTGGCGACGTAATCGAGCACCACGTTGAAGAACAGATAGATCAGCACCGCCACCGCCGCCGACACCAGCAGCGAGCGCATCACCCACTTGTTAACGAACAATTGCTTGACCGTAAATGACTGCTGATCCGCCTGAAACCGCTTGGCCAGCACCGGAATGCCGACCACCGCCACTACCGCGTAAGACAGCGCCTGCAAAGTGTTCGCCGCCGACCACGCGTACACGTATTTACCGAGGCTGGCGTAGGGTTCGAGATCGGCAATCAGAAAGCGCTCGGCGTACTGACTCAGCGCGATCAAGCCCGTGCCGAAGTAGAACGGCAGGCCGGCCTTCCACACGGTCGCGGTAGTCAGTGCTTCGCTGACCCGACCCTTGTGCACATTCACCACGATCAGGTAACCGGCGACGATCACCAGCACGTTGGCGGCCACCCACAACCACAGCACACTGGCGATGCCGGCGACCCAGTCGAGCATCATCCCGCCCACCGCCAGCAGCGCCCAGAGACCGGTCTTGATGAAGAACAGCAGCGCGCCCGCGGTGGCTTTCTGCGCAGAAAACACGAACGAGTTGATCTCGAACGACAGGTGTTCGGTGAGCAGCACCAGCGTCACGCAAAGAATCAACGCGGTGCTCGCCTCGACCTGCTGAAACAGCGAGTAAATCCCCACCGTGACCAGCGACAGCAGCAGCCCCACCGCCAGGTACAGCAACAGGACTTTGTCGACCACCCGCCGCGAGCTGCCGCCAACGCTGATCAACCGATTGATCTCGGAACTGAAACCAACGCTGTAGAACTTCGAAGCGATCAGCGACGCCGCGACCACCACGCCATAAAACCCCAGCGCTTCGTAGCCCAGGTAATGGGTGATGGCCAACACCAGCAGAAACTTCGCGCCCAAGGCTCCGCCGCGCAGCAGCAAGCGAAATATCATCGAACGACGCCTTTGATGATCTCGTCCATCATCACCGTCTTGGCTTCGATTTCGCGGCAGGTATCGGTCAGGCGCTTGCCGAAATTCGACAGCGCGTTCGGCGCATAAACGGTGTCGATGATCTGCTCGACATTGATGTCGCCACCGTTGATCACCCAGTCTTCCACGCCCATGTCCTGATAGGCGCCAAAGCCTTTGCGCTCATAGCTGATGTGGTACGCCGGGACACCGGACAGCAGCGACTCGATGGCGCCGTGCAGACGCACCGAGATCACCAGGTCCGGCTGATATTTGGCAATCGTCGCCTTCAACGACAGCAGGTCCTCGGTGATGCCCAGTTCGCGATAGAACGCACCGTCATCGTTGCCGCGAACGGCGCTCTGCACCGCGCAGACCACTTTGCTTTTGTTCTTCAGGCGCTGCAGCAGCAGCTTCAGGTTGGCGACGTAGGCGACCTTCTTGTCCTTGCTCCACTCCGGCGGCTTGCGCAGCACCACGCACACGGTGGCCGGCGATGCGGCGCAGCGGGTGAACTTCGGTTGCTGAAGGATCTTGCTGGCCAGCGACTGGACCGCCAGATCCGGCGCGCGGTAGACGTTTTCGCAGGCATCGAACATCGCCGAGGAGCGGTTATCGCGCACGAACACCGCATCGGCACTGGCGTAGTGCTCGACGATCTGGCGGCTCTCGCCATGGAACGGGCCGATGCTTTGCGGCAGGTACACCGACGGCACCTTGCTGAGGATCGCCGTTTCCAGTTGCTTGGCGTGGCCGAGTTTGAGCTTGATGTGTTCGAAGGCACTTTTCGAGCGCATGTAGCCGCCACCGACGCCGACGATCAAATCGGTCTTGCGCAACAGATCCGCCAGCCCGGCATACGACTGATTGAGGAACACCGCCTGCTTGACCCGCCCCAGGCCCTTGGCCGCCATCACCGGCGCGTCGAAACGCGGGTGCGGCAGGTAGGCGAAAGACTGCGGATCGGACGCCACGACATTGATCGCGGTGTCTTCGCCAAAGTTGCGCTGCACCAACGCGATGGCCAGATCGACGAGCAGGCCGTCACCGGAATTGGACGCACTGTAGCCATGCAAAATCGTTACGTTCATAAGCTTGAGTTCTACTTAATAAGTGGGAGCGCAATACACGTCGTAGGTCTGGCGGATCATCAGCGCGGCGCTGAAGCGTTCGCGCACGATGTTCCGGCCTTCGCTGCCGAGGTCGAGCAACCGCGGCTTCTGGATTCGCGCCAGCACGTCGGCCAGCGCCTGATGATCACCGGTGGGAAAGACGTAGCCGGACACTTCATGGGTGACCAGTTCGGGCAGTGACGTGCAGTTGCTGGCGATCACCGGCAACCCCATGGCCATGCCTTCCAGCGGCACCATGGCAAAACCTTCCCAGCGGCTCGGAACGATCAACGCGTCGGCCTGCTGATACAGCGCCTGCACTTCGGCTGGCGTGACCCACGGCAGGTACTCGACCGCGTCCATCTCGGGGCACTCGACCTTGTCTTCGTTGACCGCACTGCCGACCACTGTCAGTTTCAGATCGCTGCGCTGCACCTTGGCGAAGGCCTTGAGCAACACGTCGAAGCCTTTCTGGTAGTCCAGACGACCGACGAACAGCAGATGAATCGGCGCCGGGCTCTCGGCCTTCGGCGCTTCGCCGCGTTGGTGGATGCCGTTGTAGATCAGCTTCATGCGCTTGCGCTGAATGCCGAACCGCGCGGCCTTGTCCATTTCGTAGCGGCTGACGCAGATGATCACGTCGGTGACTCTTTGCAGGACCCGCTCGATCCACGCGTAGAGCTTCTGCTTGGTCGGCGAGCTTTCCATCAGGAACGAAAAGGCGTGCGGGCAGTAGACGATTTTCGGCTTGCGCCAGGGCCGCAGAAGCACACAGACCACGCGGCCGATTACCCCGGAAAAGGTGCTGTGCAAATGCACCACGTCGGGTTTTTCCTTGAGCACCACCCGGGTCAGTTGCCAGGCAAATCGCAGCAGCGAACGCACATCGCGCCCGCTGCGTTCGAACGTGCGAATCTGCTGTGCATCGATGCCGTGCAGCTCTTGTTTCTGGTCGAGCGGCACCAGATAGACCAGCTCGTAATTCGAATCCTGGCCTTCGGGCGACGCCGAGATGGTGCGGATAACGGTGGCGACCCCACCTTTTATCGTTTCAGCCACGTGCAGTATTTTCTTCACAACCCACCCACTTTCATGCCTGTTGGAACGCCCCTGATTTCAGGATTTGTCCGACGCGTATTCGTAGTTGTAATAGCCATAGCTGCCATTGCCGTAGTAGCTGGCAGCGCGCTTCTCGACGCCGTTGAACACCGCGCCCTTGAGCTCGATGCCGTTCTGCGCGAAGCGGCGAATGGTCGCTTCAATTTCCTTGGCCGGGTTTACCGCAAACCGGGTGACGATCAGGCTGATACCGGCTTCACGCCCGACAATCGCCGCATCGGTCACCGCGAGCAGTGGCGGCGTATCGATGATCACCACGTCGTAGCGTTCACTGAGTTCGGCCAGCAGATCGCGGAAATTGGCATGCATCAACAGCTCGGAAGGATTCGGTGGAACCTGGCCACGGCTGATGAAGTGCAGGTTGTCGATTTCCACCGTGTTGACCGCCTGCTCGATGCTGCAGCGCTTGACCAGCAGGTCCGACAGACCATTGGCGATCGGTACATTCAGCGTCTTGTGCAAGTGGCCCTTGCGCATGTCGGCGTCGATCAGCAACACGCGCTGACCGCTCTGCGCCATGACCGCGGCGAGGTTGGACGAGACGAAGGTCTTGCCGACCTGCGGGCTGGGGCCGGAGATCATGATGCGGTTGTTGGTCGAATCCAGCGCGGCGAAATGCAGGCAGGTGCGCAGGCTGCGGATCGACTCGATGGACAAGTCGGTCGGGTTGCGCAGCGCCAGCAGATAGGCCGGTGTTTCGGCGGTGATTTTGGCCCGGCCCTTTTTCGTGTCCTCGTCACGCTGCAAGGCGCTGTAGGGAATCGACGCGTACACCGGCAGCCCGAGCTGTTCGATGGCTTCCGGCCCTTCCAGACCTTTGCTCAACGATTTGCGCAACAGCACCAGGGCTACGCCGACAAAGGCGCCGAGGAACGTTGCGATCAGCACGATCAGGGCTTTTTTCGGTTTGACCGGGCTGCTCAGGTCAACATCCGCCGGATCGATCAGGCGCACATTGCCCACCGCCCCGGCGCGGACGATGTCCAGTTCCTGGGATTTGTTCAGCAACTGCGTGTAGATCTGCGAAGCCACTTCCACATCGCGGGTCAGGTTGAGCAATTCCTGCTGCGTGGCCGGCAGATCACCGACCTTGCCTTCCAGCGACTTCTGCTGCTGGGTCAACTCACCGATCTGCGACATCAAGGCGCGATACGCCGGATGCTGTTTGGTGAACTTGCGATCCATTTCCGCCTGCTGCATTTTCAGCTCGGAAATCCGCGTTTCCAGCGCCACGGACTGACCAAGCACCGATTGCGTTTCCAGAGAAATATTCACGGTCTTGCCGTGGGTCTGATACGCGTTGAGCGCATCGCTGGCCTTGGCCAGATCACGCTTGACCTGCGGCAACTGGCTTTGCAGGAACGCCAGGCTCTGCGCCGCTTCCGCCGAGGTGCGGCGCACGTTCTGATCGACGTAGAGCGCGGCGATCTTGTTGAGGATCTTCACCGCCTCGGCCGCATCGGCGCTGGCCAGCGCCAGACGGATAATCCCCGACTCTTTACCTTGCTCGGAGATATCCAGCGCATCCTGGTAACCCTGAATGGTCACGATCCGTGGATTGCGCACCACTTCAAAGCGAGTACCCGGGTTGGCTTGCAGGCGCTCGATCAAACCCTCGACGCCGTCCTGGGCGAAGGCTTCGCCGGCGACGCCCTCGACCAACAGGTTGTCGTTGTCATCGAGCAACTGAAAGTGCTGTTGTTCGCCAGCCACCAGGGTGAGCTTCTTGCCCAACAACTCTTTGGGCAGATTGAGCCGAGTGAACTCCAGACGCTCGCCGCCCCAGGCGTAGCTGTTGAAGCCAAAACGCGGCGGCGCCACGCTGAACTCGGTTTCGCCGCGATAACGCCGGGCGAGAAAACCGCCGACCACCGGGAAGGTGTTGGGGGTGACGTCGATATCCAGGCGCAGGTCGTCGACGGTTTTGCCGATCACCGCACGGGATTTGATGATGCCGATTTCGGTCACCGACGGCGATTGCCCGCCGAGCATGCTGCTGAGGTCGGAAAAACCGAGCATGTCGTTCTTTTTCGGTTCGACCTGCACCAGCGCGTTCGCCAGGTACACCGGCGTCGCCAATACCGCATAGGCAACGCCAGCGGCCATGAATGCACCGGTGAATGCACCGATCAACCATTTCTGGTCGATCAAACTGCCGAATATGCCGAGAAGATCAATACTGTCTTGATCGTTATCACGGTTGGCGATTACTGACGGTAACTGCATAAGTCTTTCTTACCATTCACTGATCTGAAGAATATTCATCAATGTCCGAGGCGCTGCGCCCACGAGCTAACAGCATCTTCAATCAATGCATGGGCATGAATAAAAGCGGCCTTACCTTGACGATACGGATCCTGTATTTCTCGTTCGCTCTGCCACTTGCCGAGAAGAAACACTTTGCCCCGGGCGTGCGAGGCAATCTTCAGCACCTGATTCACATGTTGTTTTTCCATGACCAGAATCAGGTCTGATTCATTGACGATATCGGCGGTCAATTGCCGGGCCTGGAAACCTTCGGCGCTGTGCCCGTGGTCTTCCAGCACCTGACGTGCCGACGCCTCCATGCCTTCGCCAACCCGCGCAGCGAGGCCTGCGGAAGTCACCGAGATGGTTGAGGGGGTCAGCGCGTTACGCAGCAGAAGTTCTGCTGTCGGACTTCGGCAAATATTGCCAACGCACACGACGAGGATCTTTTTGAACAAGGTTTACATTCCTGTGTAATATCATTCTGCCAACATCTAGAGCGGATCTTAATGAACCCACTAGATCATTCTGCACTCAGAAATAGATTCGCCCTGTTAATACCAGCGTATTAAGTACCACAGGGTCAAAAGCCGCCAAAACACAATTAACGGACTAAAAATAACTGTGATTTTCAGGTCTGGTTTTCCTGACAAAAAATAACATTGGCGCACTTAGTGCGATTGTCAGTTTCGAAACAGTTATCTCGAGATACTTTTCGCCGTTGTCACTTCTCACCCGGAGAACCGACATGAAATCAGCCCATCTCAACCCCCTGAGCGCCCTGACCCTGTTACTGCTGGCGGCAACCGGCCAGTGCCAGGCCAATGAACTGTTCCCGGCATTGCCCGCCAATAAAACCATCGGGGTTCAGGTCAAAGTCCAGACCTTCTCCGCTGCGGACGCCGAGCGCGTCAAAGCCACCGGCTTCAGTTTCGTGCGGTTTGGCGTATGGACTGACAGCCTGCCCAGCGCGGCCTACCAGAAGCAGATCAGCGATGCCTTCGCCGTGGCCCGCGCTGCTGGTCTTCCGGTGCTGATGACCCTGCGCGCGACCAAGCCGTTACCGGCCAATGATCTGGCGAACGCGGGGGTCGCGTATGCCAACGCGCTGACCAGCCTGGCAGCGACCTATGGCTCACAACTGGTGGCGATCGAGCTATGGAATGAGCCGGACCTCGGCACCTACTGGCCGACCGGCAATTTCGACACGACCTTCGTGCCGTTCATGAGCGCAGCGTGCAAGACCCTTCAAGACAAACCCCAGACTGTCCCGGTGATCGGTTTTGGTTTTGCCCGGCCACCGACCGCCGGCTCGGCGTCCACCGTGGCACTCAACCGAATCGTCAGCGAATACCCCAAATGCCTCAACGCGGTTTCCTACCATCCCTACGGCATGAGCGGCACGCAGATCAGCAACGCCCAGGCGTTTATCCAGCAGAACTTCCATCTGCCGGGGGTGATCAGCGAATGGGGCATCTCGGCGCTCGCCTCCAACGGCGGGATTGAGGGTCAGGCCAGCAAAATCAGCGCATTCGTCGCCGATATCAAAACCCGCAACATTGCCCTGACCTCGATTTACGAGTGGAAAAACAGCGACACCGGCAGCAATGACCGCGAGAAGAATTTCGGTCTGTTGACGTCCGATGGCCAGCCGAAACCGGCAGAAACTGCGGTCAAAACCCAGCTAAGCCAGCAATAACCTCCATCAATGTGCTCAAGGGGCGCTGGCCGTCAGTTGCTTTGAACCTGCGGCCGATTTTGGCATCGTATTCATCGATACCGCGCCCCACCATTCAAACAGCCGTTCTCAGGTTGTTGCCCCCGGGGAACCCGTTGCGCCTTGATGCCCTTGAGTGGCTGTCAACGCTCGGGTAATGTCGTCAAACCCACAGGACAGAGCACACCCATGACTTCCAAGCTGGAACAACTCAAACAGATGACCACCGTAGTTGCCGACACCGGCGACTTCGAAGCGATCGCCCGGGTCAAGCCGGTCGACGCCACCACCAACCCTTCCCTGCTGCTCAAGGCAGCCGCCATCCCCGCCTACGCCGAGCTGCTGAACGCCTGCGTCAGCGACTGCAAGGGCGACGTGGGTCTGGCCAGCGACCGTTTCGGCGTCGCCGTGGGCCAGGAAATCCTCAAAGTGATTCCGGGCCGCATTTCCACCGAAGTGGACGCGCGCCTGTCGTTCGACCAGGACGCCGTGCTCAAGCGTGCGCATCGCCTGATCGAGCTGTACGACAAGGCCGGCATCGGCCGTGACCGCGTGCTGATCAAGATCGCTTCGACCTGGGAAGGCATCCGCGCTGCGGAGATCCTCGAGAAGGAAGGCATCCAGACCAACCTGACCCTGCTGTTCTCCTTCGCTCAGGCTGCCGCTTGCGCTGACGCCGGGGTGTTCCTGATCTCGCCGTTCGTGGGCCGCATCTACGACTGGTACAAGAAGGCTAACGGCAACGACTACACCGGCGCCGATGATCCGGGCGTGCAGTCGGTCACCCGCATCTACAACTACTACAAGGCCAATGACTACAAGACCGTGGTCATGGGCGCCAGCTTCCGCAATCTGAGCCAGATCGAGCAACTGGCCGGCTGCGATCGCCTGACCATCAGCCCGGACCTGATCGACAAGCTCGCGGCAGACACCGGCAAACTGGAACGCAAACTCGCCCCGGGCCACGCCGGCGAAGCGCGCCTGAGCCTCAGCGAAGCGCAATTCCGCTGGCTGTCCAACGAAGACGCGATGGCTACCGAAAAACTGGCTGAGGGCATCCGTCAATTCGCCCGTGACCAGGAGAAGCTCGAGGCGCTGCTGCAGGCCAAGCTGTGATCTGAGTCGCTGAAACGCAAAAAGGGCGAACCCAAACGGGTTCGCCCTTTTTTTATGCGGTGCTGAAAGATGCATCGTCTGGACTGGCGCCTTCGCGAGCAAGCCCGCTCCCACAGGGTCAGGTGTGGAATGAAGATCTCGGGTTCACTCAATCACTGTGGGAGCGGGCTTGCCCGCGAAGAGGCCGGAACAGACAACCTCAACCCCAAAGAATCAGTGTCTTTCGAGGGCGTTAACCAGATCATGAAAGGCTTCACGATTGGAGTCGTTCAGGCCCATGAGGATCTTGTGCGCTTCGAGCACCTTGATCCGCACCACTTCTTCGGACTGGTCCTGATCCGGGAGGTCATCCAGGCACTCGGGGCACGGCACCGGGTGGTTGACGATGTTGAACACCTGCTCGAAGCCCATCGACTGCAGCAGACGGGTGATGTCTTCGTGGGTGGTGACGACGGTCGGCAGCAGGCCGACCTTTTGCCGCGACAGGATCGACAGTTTGGCCAGCAGGCCGAGGGTGGTGCTGTCGATGCTGCGGGTTTCGGTCAAATCGATCACGATCGCGTTGAAATTCAACGCGGTGAAGATTTTCTCAATAGTCGCATCCAACGCCGAACACAGGGTCAGGCGAACTTCACCGACGAACTTCAGGACGAAGGTGCCGTCCTGCTCGGCGAACTGGATTCTACCGGTACTCATTGAAGGTTCCTGCTCAACACCAACAGGGCGATATCATCCGGCATCTCCCCTAGCGTGGCCAATCCAAACACTTGCCGCAGACCATCCAGGCTGCCGCCCGCCGACTTCACCCGTTGGGGCAAAGCGGCTTCTTTTTCCTTGAGCGTCGGTTCTGGCAACAGATCCAGAATGCCGTCGGACATCAGCGTCAGGCTGAACGTCGGAGGCAGCTCAAGCACGTGATCTTCGTAGGTGGCCTCATTGAACAGGCCCACCGGCAAACCGCGGCCTTCGAGGTAACGAACACTGTCAGGCGTGTACAACACAGGCAACGGCAGATGGCCGCCGATGCTATAGGTCAACAAACCGGTCTCCTCGTCGATGACTCCACCGACCATTGTGACGTGTTTGCCCAGCTTACAACTGATCAGCCCCCGGTTGATATGACCAAGGACTTCCGAAGGCTTGAATTCCGGCAACGTGCCGTTGCGCTTGGACTCGAACAGCAGGCGCGTGGTCATGAACTTCAGCAGCACCGTGACGAACGCTGACGAGGCGCCATGCCCCGATACGTCGGCCAGGTAGAACGCCACCCGACGCTCGTCGACACGGAAGTAGTCGACAAAATCACCCGACAGGTACAACGACGGGATGATCTGGTGGGCAAACTGGAACTCGTCGATGCGCCACGGGCTTTCCGGCAGCATGTTCATCTGCACCTGACGACCGGCGTTCTGGTCTTCCTGGAGCAGGTTCAGGCTGGCTTCGAGCTCGCGGTTGGCCTTCTCCAGCTTCTCGCGGTAGCGCTGGTTCTCCAGCAACAGGCGCGCACGGTCCAGCGCGCGACGCACCGAATGCTCGAGCACGGCCAGGTCTTCGAGAGGCTTGATCAGGTAGTCCGCCGCACCGAGGCGCAGCGCCTCGACCGCGTCGTTCATCACGCCGGCACCCGAAACGACGATCATCGGCGTTTGCGGTGAGCGCTCGGTGACCTGACGGATGAGTTCGAGACCACCCATCTGCGGCATGCGCAGATCGCAGATGACCAAGTCGGGCTTGTCTTGCTCGAATACCTGAAGACCCTGTTGGCCGTTGCTGGCCTGCAGGACGCTGAAACCACTGTCTTCCAAATAGGCCGCGAGGCTCGCGCGCACTACTTCGTCATCATCGATTATCAGCAGCGTGGCACTGGTTTTTGGCATGTGGGCAAACGGCGCCAGAATTAGGTTGGCGTAGCAGGCGGGGCATCGGCCCGGCTCAGACTACTGGATTCGCTTTCTAGCCTCTCTGCTGCACCGCTTTCGAGCATTGAGCCGGAACGCGATTGCACCAGAGGTGCCCTTCTAAGGCGCAGACGGTACTCCCATCCGCGGGGCGTTTCAAGCATGCGCCGATGGTCGCTTGACGACTTTACTTGTCAAATCACCGAGAGTTATAAGAACAGCTCAAACCGTAACCCAATGGAAGGTCGAAGCCATGAGTCAAACCGGTCGGGACTACAGCGAAAAGCGCGATTTCATCCGCATGCGGGTCGATGCCGATGTGGTGTTGATTCATGAAGGTGATGAGATCGCCGGCGTGTGCATCGACCTCTCTAGCAGCGGCATGCAGGTCGAAGCGCCGCGCCAGTTCGCGGTTGGAGACCGCTTGAGCGTACGCATCGATTCCGAGCATGCCGCGTTGAGTGGGCTGGAAGCGGAGACCGAAGTGGTCTGGGTCAAGGCCCAGAACGGCGATGGCCAGAAGCTCGGCCTGACCATTCTGCAGATGAAATAAGCGCACACAAAAAAGGCGGCCTCGCGGGCCGCCTTCCTGTCATCGGTCGAGATTAAAAATCGTCTTCGACCTGACCATCCTTGACCTTGAACTCGCGGTTCTGCAGGTAGGCGTTGCGGATGAAGGTGTATTTGTCGCCGCTGATCAGCTTCTCGCTCGACAGCAGGCTGGCGCGGGTGTCGACGATGTTCAGGCCGAACACCGAGTTACGGACAGGCACGTCGTTGATGTAGCGGTACGGACCGGTGAAGCTGTCGACGTACTTGGACGGTGCATCACGCAGGGTGCTCGGGCCGAGCAACGGCAGCATCACGTACGGGCCGCTGCTGACGCCCCAATAACCGAGGGTCTGGCCGAAGTCTTCGTCACTGCGATTCAGGCCCATTTTGGTGCCGACATCGAAGAAGCCCAGCAGGCCGAAGGTGGTGTTGAAGATGATACGCGCGGTATCGACACCGGCTGCTGCCGGCTTGGCCTGCAGAATGTTGTTCGCCAGGTTGGTGACGTCACCGACGTTGCGGAACATGTTGTGGATGCCGTCTTCGAGGAACTGCGGCGTCACGAACTCATAACCCTGCGCCAGCGGCTTGAGCGCGTAGGTGTCAACGAAGTCGTTGAACTGGAAGATCGGGCGGTTGACGCTTTCCCAAGGGTCTTCTTCCGTTGCAGCGTTGGCGGCGAACGGAACCAGCAGGACGCTGGCACATACACATAGCTGAGCGAGAGGATTGCTCCAGCGCATAGAAAAACTCCTTGGATTTTTACTGGCGCGGGCACCCGGGCCCAGGCATTAAGAGCGCTAGTATAAGCGCAAAAGCCGTTTTGGGCAGTCTGCCCGTGAAGAGTAATGCAGGACGTTTCCAGGGAGCGCCTTCACACCCCTGTCATCCAACTGTCACCGGCGTCGCCTAGCCTCATGCCTATTTCAGGGACGTTGCCATGACCCACGCTGAAGTCTTGCCTGTCGCCGCGCCCGGCCTGACCGCCGTGCTGTTCGGACTCAGTGGCTGTCTGGTGGATTTCGGTGCTCGCGCACATCAACACGCCAGCGTGCTGCCCGAGCACGCCGACGTCACACCCGGCGCTCTCGACAGCCTGCTCAGCCTGCAGCGCCAGCAGATTCCCTGTGCGTGGATCGACGAGCTGCCCCCTGCCCTCGCGCATCCCCTGGCGGCCTCTCTGCCGGCGTGGATCAAACCGACGCAATATTCAGCAACAATCAATCCGTGGCCCGCACCGAACGCCTGCTGGCAGGCGCTGATGGGTTTGAACGTCAGCTGCCTGGATGGCTGCGTGCTGGTGAGCGGCGAGCCCCGGTTGCTGCAATCGGGCCTCAACGCCGGGCTGTGGACCATTGGCCTGGCGTCCTGCGGCTCACTGTGCGGCCTGTCGCCGAGCGAGTGGCAAGCCTTGAGCCAACAGGAACGCGAACAGCGCCGCGGCAAGGCGACCCTGCAGTTGTTCAATCTGGGCGTGCATTCGGTGATCGATCATCTGGGCGAACTCGACACCTGCCTGGCCGACATCAACCTGCGCCGCCTCAAGGGCGAAAAGCCCTGACCGGGATCATGCAGGTTGCCGCAGAGTGGATTAATCTAAAGGTCAGCCATAGACCTTTGGCGCGCGGCTGCGGTCAATGCCAGTGCCTCTTGATAAAAGGAACCCCACCATGCCCGCCCAAGAACTGCAAAAACAACTCGACACCCTGCGCGAGCAACTGGAGCAGAATCCTCCGCTGTCCGAAGCCGAACGTGAAGATCTGCATGCGCTGATGGCGCAGATCGAATCGGAAATCAAACTGGAGAACGCCACTCAGGATGCCAGCATCGCCGACGGTGTGAATCTGGCAGTGGACCGCTTCGAACTCGAACACCCGGCCATTGCCGGCACCCTGCGCAATATCGTCAATGCGTTGGGTAGCATGGGGATCTGATTTTCCTCCCCTGAAATGCAAAAAGCCCTGCCAGCGCTGGCAGGGCTTTTTCATAGGCGCGATTTGAAACGCGATCCCTTGTAGGAGTGAGCCTGCTCGCGATAGCGGTGTATCAGTAGACATCCATGTTGTATGTCAGTCCGCAATCGCGAGCAGGCTCACTCCTACCGGGGTTATTTATTGGCGCACAAGGCGCTGGTTCGGCAGTTGCGCAGTCTCAGTGCTGCGATACGGGTTGATATCCAGCCCGCCCCGGCGCACATAGCGCGCAAACACCGTGAGTTTCTCCGGCTTCAGCAAACGTTGCAGGTCGAGAAAAATCCGCTCCACGCACTGCTCGTGGAAGTCCGAGTGCTGGCGGAAACTGACGATGTATTCCAGCAGACTCGCGTGATCCAGCGCCGCACCACGATATTCCACCACCACGCTGCCCCAGTCCGGCTGACTGGTCACCGGGCAGTTGGATTTGAGCAGATGGCTATGCACGCTCTCTTCGACAATCTTCGAATCATCGCAACGCAGCAGTTCCGGACGCGGATGCTCATAGTTGCTGACGCTGATGTCCAGATCGTCGATGCACACGCCGGGCAACGCCACGACGCCTTCGGCTTCGACGTCCTTCAGGCTGCGTACCCGTACGCCGACCGGTTTGCCGGCAGCGGCCGACAAGTCCTTGACCAGTGTTGCTTCCAGGCTGGCGATATCGGCAAACGGCGTCTGATTCAGCGAGTTCAGGTACAACTTGAACGACTTCGATTCGATGATGTTCGGCGAATCCGCCGGAATACTGAATTCACCGATCGCCACCACCGGCTTGCCCGACGGCAGCAGCCACGACAGTTCGAAGCAATTCCAGAAATCCACGCCTTTATACGGCAGGGTTTCGGCGGTCAGGCCCAGCTCGGCCCATTTCGCGGTGCGCGGAATCGGGAACAGCAGGGACGGCGTGTACGTGGCGATGTATTCGCTGGATTTGCCCAGCGGCGAATGTTCGGCTGCGGGATGCATGGCGGAAACCTGACTGAAGAATCAGCGGATTCTATCAGCCTTTGCGCCCGCCTTTGAGTGCTTACTGACTGACAGTCAGTTTGCCGACCATGCCCGCCTGGTAGTGACCGGGAATATTGCAGGCGAACTCCAGGCTGGTGGCCTTGCTGAAGGTCCAGGTCAGCTCGGCGGTCTTGCCCGGCTCGACCAGCACGCTATTGGGGTCGTCGTGCTTCATGCCGTGGCCCATGCTGCCGTGATCCATACCCGCCATGTCGTGGGACATTTCTTTCATGCCGGTAGGCGTGAGCATGCCGCTTTGCTGCATCTGCAACATTTCCTGCTGGTGCTGGGCATGCATCGCCGCGTCACCGAGGTTGAATTCGTGCAGCAACTGGCCTTTATTCACCAGCACAAAGCGAACCGTCTCACCGGCCTTGACCTGAATCGCCTTGGGATCGAACGACATGTCGTTCAGTACAACTTCAATGCTGCGAGTAGCCTTGGCTGCTGGTGCCGGTTGGCCGAAATCATAGCTGTGCGCGGGTGCGGCCCAGACAGGTGAACTCAGCGCCAGCACACAGGCGGCGACGGCCAGAGGGTTGCGCAAAAACATAGTCATACTCCAACAAGATAAGGTTCAGCCTGTGGGAAACTCTAGCCCGCCTGCGCTGGCAGCTACCTGACAGGCAGATTACAACTTTGTCAGGTTGGCATGTGTCGCCTGCTCCCACGGTATAACGCTTTTGTTCCTACAACCCGAGTCGCCCATGAAACTGCTGATCGTCGAAGACCAACCGAAAACCGGCCACTACCTGCGCCAGGGCCTGACCGAGGCCGGCTTCAACACAGAACTGGTGGCCGACGGCGTCAGCGGTCAGCAACTGGCGTTGAGCGGAGATTATGCGCTGTTGATTCTCGACGTGATGCTGCCCGGGCGCAGTGGCTGGCAGATTCTGCAGGCGGTGCGCAACGCCGGCCTTGACACGCCGGTACTGTTTCTGACCGCCAAAGATGCAGTCGAAGATCGGGTTCACGGCCTCGAACTCGGCGCCGACGATTATCTGGTCAAACCGTTCGCCTTTTCCGAATTGCTGGCCCGGGTGCGCAGCCTGCTGCGCCGGGGCAGCGCCCTGCCCCAGGAAACCAGTCTGCAACTGGCCGACCTGCGTCTGGACCTGATTCGCCGTCGGGTCGAACGCAGTGGCCAGCGCATCGACCTCACCGCCAAGGAATTCGCCCTGCTGGAAATGCTTCTGCGCCGTCAGGGTGAAGTGCTGCCGAAATCGCTGATTGCCTCGCAAGTCTGGGACATGAACTTCGACAGCGACACCAACGTGATCGAAGTGGCGATCCGTCGCCTGCGCCTGAAGATCGACGATGACTTCCCCAACAAACTGATCCACACCGTGCGCGGCATGGGTTACGTGCTTGAAGAGCGTCCGGCCTGATGCGTCGCCTGTCCTTGAGCTCTCGTCTGGCCTTGCTGTTTGCCGCCTGCACCGCCGTAGTATCGCTGTTCGCCGGGGTGCTGTTCAGCCGCGCCAGCGAGGCGCACTTCATTGAGCTCGATCAGCAATTGCTGGACGGCAAGCTGATCGGTTTGCGCCGTGCCTTGCAGGATGTGCAACCCGTTCAGCGTGAGGCGCGGCTGGCGGATGAGCTGAGCCGTCAGGCCGATCTGGCGCTGCGTATTACCGGCAGTGACGGCCAGCGCTGGTACGACAGCTCGATCAATTTACCGCAGGACTTGCCGCAACAGCCGGGCCTGTCGACCATCAGCCATGACGGCGCCGACTACCGCGTGCTCAACGCCCCGCTCTACCCTGACAAAACCGACTCGCCACAGCTCACTCTGCTGCTGGACATCACTCATCACCAGCACTTCCTGCAGCGCATGCAGCATCTGATCTGGCTGACCGTCGGCTTGTCGGCCCTGGCCACCGCGCTGCTCGGCGCGTGGGCCGCGCGCAGCGGTTTGCGTCCGTTGCGCCGTATGAGCGCAGTCGCCCGTGGGATTTCTGCACATTCGCTCAACGCCCGACTGCCGGAAGCGCAAATGCCGCCAGAACTTGCAGAAATGGCCCACAGCTTCAACGCCATGCTCGGACGCCTCGACGACTCGTTTCAACGGCTGTCGGCGTTCTCTGCCGACATCGCCCATGAACTGCGCACACCGCTGTCGAACCTGCTGACCCACACCCAAGTCACCCTCACCCGCCCACGGCCAATCGAGGATTACCGCGAAGCCCTGCACAGCAACCTCGAAGAACTGCAATGGATGGCGCAACTGGTCAACGACATGCTTTATCTGGCCAAGGCTGACCACGGTTTGCTGATGCCCAAGCGTGAGGCACTGGAACTGGCGGATGAGAGCGATGTGCTGCTGGAGTTTTTTGCGCCACTGGCCGAGGACGCCGGGGTGACGCTGAGCCGCGAAGGTCATGCGCGTATAGAAGGCGATCGCAGCATGCTGCGCCGGGCCTTGTCGAATCTGCTGGATAACGCGCTGCGCTTCACCCCGGCGTCAGGCAGCGTGCGCCTGTCCATCGTCGATCAACCGCACATAGCGCAGGTGTCGGTGGAGAACAGTGGCGAAGGCATTTCGGCAGAGTTGTTGCCACGGCTGTTTGACCGGTTTTATCGAGCAGATCCGGCGCGGCAGGAAGGCAGCAGTGAACATGCGGGGCTGGGGCTGGCGATTACCCAATCGATCGTCCGCGCGCATGGCGGGCAGATTCATTGCGAATCGGCTGCGGGGTGGACGCGGTTTGTGATCGAGTTGCCCAAAGGAGAATGAGGTCGATAGGACCGGCCCCTTCGCGAGCAGGCTCGCTCCCCCAATTGGAATGCATTTCCCTGTGGGAGCGAGCCTGCTCGCGAAGACGGTATTGGCGCTTACGAATATCTCAGCGCATGCGCCGGCTCAATCTTCGCCGCCCGCAACGCCGGGTACACCGTCGCCAGGAAGCTCAGAATAAAGCCCGCCGAGCAGATCAACAGCACATCCCCGCCCTGCAATTCCGAAGGCAGGTTGCTGACGAAGTACACGTCGGAACTGAAGATGTGCTGCCCGGTAACGCGCTCAACCCAGCCGACCATCTCGCTGACATTCAGCGCCGCGATCACGCCGAGCACGCCGCCAATCAGCGTGCCGACAATCCCGATCACCGTGCCCTGCACCATGAAGATCGCCATGATCTGCCGTGGCGTGGCGCCGATGGTGCGCAGGATCGCGATGTCCGCGCCCTTGTCGTTCACCACCATGATCAACGTGGCGATGATGTTGAACGCCGCCACGGCGACGATCATCAGCAACAGCAGGCCGATCATGGTTTTTTCCATTTTCATCGCGCTGAACAGGCTGCCCTGGGTGTGGGTCCAGTCGTCAGCCTTGAAGTCGACACCGAGGCCTGCGGCGATGTCCGAGGAGACTTTCGGCGCAGCGTACAGATCCTTCACCGCCAGGCGCACGCTCTGCACTTGATTCGGCTGCCAGTGCTGCATGGTCGCGGCATCGGCCACGTGGATCAGCCCCATCGAGCCGTCCAGTTCAGCGCCGACCTTGAACACACCGACCACGTTCAGGCGCTGCATGCGCGGGGTAATGCCACCCGGTGCGGTGCTGACTTCCGGCACGATCAGAGTGATCTTGTCGCCGACGTTGAGGCGGAAGCGGCGCGCGGTGATTTCACCGATCACTACACCGAACTCGCCCGGTTTCAGGTCATCGAGACGCCCCTGCACAATGTGCTGGGCCACGATCGACACCTTGCCTTCCTGGGCCGGGTCGACGCCGCTGATCTGGATCGGCTGCATCAAACCCTTGTAGGACAGCATGCCTTCCATCTCGGTGAACGGCACGGCGGCGGTCACTTCCGGATTTTTCAGCGCGGCGGCGGCTACCGGCTGCCAGTCATCGATCGGCTTGACGCCAACGATGGTCGCGTGCGGCACCATGCCGAGGATGCGCGAGCTCATTTCACGCTGGAAGCCGTTCATCACCGACAGCACCACGATCATCGCCAGCACGCCGAGGGCGAGCCCGATCATCGAAGTCATCGAGATGAACGAAACAAAGCGATTGCGGCGCTTGGCGCGGGTATAGCGCGTGCCGATAAAGATCGATAACGGTCTGAACATTCGCTGGGGCACCGTATAAAAAATCAAGCTTAAAAAAGCGGCCAATCGCTTGAGAGCGTAGCGAGCGAAGGAAAGACAAGGCAAAAACAGGCGAGGAAGCGGAGTCTACTGGCTGTAAATGAGCATTCCGAGCCTGTTTTTAACGCAGTATTTCCGAGCGCAGTAGCTCTCAAGCGATTGGAGTCAGGCAGCCTTCCTGCAATTGAAGGACGCGGTCCATCTGGCGGGCCAGGTTCATGTCGTGAGTCACCACCAGGAACGCCGTGCGCATTGAAGTGCTGAGTTCCAGCATCAAGTCCTGGATGCCTTCGGCGGTGTGCGAATCAAGGTTGCCGGTTGGCTCGTCGAGCATCACCAGGCCTGGATTGTTCACCAGCGCCCGGGCGATGGCCACACGCTGGCGCTCGCCACCGGACAGCTCGGCCGGTTTGTGCTCCAGACGATGGCCCAGCCCCACCCGCTCCAGCAATGCGGTAGCGCGCTGGCGTGCTTCCGGGATCGCGGTCTTGCCGATCAGCAGCGGCATGCAGACGTTTTCCAGCGCGGTGAATTCCGGCAGCAAGTGGTGGAACTGGTACACGAACCCCAAGGCACGGTTACGCAGCAGGCCACGCTTCTTCTCGCTCAGCGCCGACAGTTCTTCGCCGTCGAGCCAGACGCTGCCTTCAGTCGGCGTGTCGAGACCGCCCAGCAGGTTGAGCAAGGTACTTTTGCCGGAACCGGACTTGCCGACGATCGCCACACGCTCGCCCGGGTGCAACTCCAGTTGCAGACCGGCCAACACTTGCACCGACTCCGGGCCTTCCTCGTAGGATTTGCCCAGGTTGCGGCAGCTCAAAATTGCTTTATCACTCATGCCCGACTCACTCATAACGTAGCGCCTCCGCCGGCTGGGTGCGCGCAGCACGCCAGGCGGGATACAGGGTGGCGAGGAAACTCAGGACCAACGCAGCAGCGCAGACCATGACCACGTCCTGGCTCTGCACCTGCGACGGCAGGTAATCGATGAAATACACATCGGCGTTGAGGAACTTGTGGCCGATCAGCCCTTCGAGGGCGGAAATCGCCGCACTGACGTTGAGCGCAGCGAGAATACCGAGCACGGCGCCAATCGCCGTACCGACCACGCCGATCACGGTGCCCTGCACCATGAACGTGCGCATGATCGTCCCCGGCGTGGCGCCGAGGGTACGCAGAATGGCGATGTCGCTCTTCTTGTCATTTACCACCATCACCAGCGTGGAAATGATGTTGAACGCAGCCACCGCGACGATCAGCAGCAACAGCAGACCGATCATGGCTTTTTCCATGCGGATCGCCTGATACAGGTTGCCGTGGGTGCGGGTCCAGTCGCGGGCGTAGTAATGGTCTTCGCCCAGCTGCTGGGCGATGGTCCAGGCCACGCGTGGCGCCTGGAACAGATCATCGAACTTCAACCGGATGCCCTGCACCTGATCGGGCTTCCAGCGGTGCATCTTCGCCAGATCCTGCAGGTTGGTAACGCCCAGGTAGCCGTCCAGCTCACCGGCGCCGACATGGAAGATGCCGACCACGGTAAAGCGCTTCATGCGCGGGAACATCCCGGCGGGGGTCACGCTGACCTCCGGCGCGACGAAGGTGACTTTGTCACCGAGGCCCACGCCGAGCTTGGTCGCGGCCTTGTCGCCGATGACGATGCCGAAGCTGCCCGGCGTCAAATCGTCGAGTTTGCCCTGCTTCATGAAGTTGTCGATGATCGACACATTGCGCTCGAGCGCGGGGTCGATGGCGTTGAGCAACACCTTGGACACCTGGCCGTTGTTGGTCAGCAAACCCTGCATCTGGGTGAACGGCGCAACCGCCGTCACCTCAGGGTTGCGTTTGACCTTGGCGGCCAGGCTCTGCCAATCGTTGATCGGCTCGCCGGTTTCAAGAGTCGCGTGGGGCACCATGCCCAACACGCGGGTGCGCATCTCATGATCGAAGCCGTTCATCACCGATAGCACCACGATCATCACGACCACGCCAAGGGCGAGCCCGATCATCGAAGTCAGGGAAATGAATGACACAAAATGATTGCGACGCTTTGCACGGGTATAACGCGTGCCGATAAATACGAAGAGAGGTCTGAACATGTCGGGGCTTGTTCGGAGGGAAAAGGAACGTCCTTGTGGCGGGGGTCGATAACCAGCTTTACACTCAGACCACCGCCGCTACCATGGGTTCGCCATGTCGACATTAGATGAAGAAGATCGCCGCGAATACTACCGTATCGAGGACATGATCGCACTGGAAATTCGGCCCCTGTCCGCTCCCGAAGCCGCAGGCCAGGAAGTGTTGCAGGATGCTTCTCCACTGTTCAACCTGCTCAGCGAACTGCACCTGAGCGAATTCGAGTCGCAGCACCTGTTGCGCCAGATCAGCGAACGCGACCGGGCTATCGCCGCGTTCCTCAAATCCCAGAACAAACGCATCGACCTGCTCAGCCAGGTGGTCGCCCTGACCGTGCTCGGCCATATCGGCGAGCCACAACCGGTGATCATCTCCGAAGGCGGGATCGACTTTCAGCACCCGACCCCGATTGCCACTGGCGCGCACCTTTCGGTGAAACTGGTGCTGATGCCGCAGGCACTGGGCCTGCTGCTGCGCGCCCGCGTCACCCATTGCGACCGCAAGGGCGACGGCTACGACGTCGGCACCGAGTTCGAACACTTGACCGACGCCCAGCGCCAGTTGCTCGCCCGCTATATCTTGCAGAAACAGGCCCAGGAACGACGCCTGGCCCGTGAACAGAACGAATCAGGCATTTAAATTAAGGAAGCACCGTGACCCTCATCTACGGCCACCGCGGCGCCAAGGGCGAAGCACCGGAAAATACCCTGAGCAGTTTTCAGGAATGTCTCAAGCACGGCGTACGCCGTTGCGAACTGGATCTGCACCTGTCCAAGGACGGCGAGCTGATGGTGATCCACGACCCGACCCTCAAGCGCACCACCGACCGGCGCGGCAAGGTGGTCGAACACACCGCCGCCGAACTGGTGACCTACGACGCGCGCAAGGGCGGCCCGGGCTGGATCAAACCGTGCCCGATTCCGACCCTGGAAGAATTGTTCGAGCAGTGTGATTTCGAGCACTGGCAACTGGAAGTCAAAAGCGCTTCACGCACCCGCGCCGCGACTACCGTACTGGCGATTCGCGAAATGGCCCAGCGTCATGGCCTGCTGGACAAGGTCACCATCACTTCGAGCTCGCGGGAAGTGCTGAAAGCGGCGCTGGACCTGGTACCGGACGTGTCGCGTGGACTGGTGGCCGAATACGCCTGGCTCGACCCGTTGAAGGTCGCCGCCAGCTATGGCTGTGAGATTCTGGCTCTGAACTGGACGCTGTGTACGCCGGAACGCCTGCAGAAGGCGCAGCGTCAGGGGCTGCATGTGTCGGTGTGGACCGTCAACGAGCCTGCGCTGATGCGCAGACTCGCCGACTTCGGCGTTGACAGCCTGATTACAGACTTTCCCGGTTTGGCCACTGCCACCCTCGAGAATTGCTGAAATCGGTCTCCCCGGCCGGCTCAGGCCACCGGCCGGAGCCCGTCAAAAAAGCCGGTTGAGGCCGTCGTACGCCGCTACCCGATAGGCTTCGGCCATGGTCGGGTAGTTGAACGTGGTGTTGACGAAGTACTTCAGCGTATTCAACTCGCCCGGCTGGCTCATGATCGCCTGACCGATGTGCACGATCTCCGACGCCTGATAACCGAAGCAGTGAACACCCAGCACTTCCAGGGTTTCACGGTGGAACAGGATCTTCAGCATGCCTTGCGGCTCGCCGGCGATCTGCGCACGCGCCATGCTCTTGAAGAACGCCTTGCCGACTTCGTACGGCACCTTGGCCTGGGTCAGCTCCTGCTCGTTCTTGCCGATCGAACTGATCTCCGGAATGGTGTAGATACCGGTCGGCACGTCGTTCACAAAGCGCCAGCTGCCGTTATCAACGATGCTGCCGGCAGCCGAACGACCCTGGTCGTGGGCGGCACTGGCCAGGCTCGGCCAGCCGATCACGTCGCCAGCGCCGTAGATGTTCGGCACGCAGGTGCGGTAAGCCTCGTCGACTTCGATCTGGCCACGGCTGTTGACCTTGACCCCGATGTTTTCCAGACCGAGCTGGTCGGTGTTGCCGGTACGGCCGTTGCACCAGAGCAAGGCATCGGCCTTGATCTTCTTGCCGGACTTGAGGTGCAGGATAACCCCGTTATCGACGCCCTCAACGCGATCGTAATCTTCGTTGTGGCGCACGGTGATGTTGTTGTTGCTGAAGTGATAGCTCAACGCCTGGGAGATTTCCGAGTCGAGGAAGCTCAGCAACTGACCGCGGTTGTCCACCAGTTCAACCAGTACCCCCAGACCGCTGAAGATCGAGGCGTATTCGCAACCGATCACACCGGCGCCGTAAACGATGAGTTTGCGCGGGGTGTGGCCGAGGCTGAGGATGGTGTCGCTATCGTAGATACGCGGATGATTGAAATCGATGTCCGCCGGGCGATAAGGGCGCGAACCGGTGGCGATGATGATGTGCTTGGCCACCAGCTTCTCGACCACACCGTTGGCGCAGACCACTTCGATGGTTTGCTCGTCGGCGAAGCTGCCGGTGCCGAAGAACACGTCGACGCGGTTACGGGCGTAGTAGCCAGTGCGCGAAGCGACTTGTTTGGAAATGACTTTCTCGGCGCTTTTCAACACGTCCGGGAAGGAGAACCAGCGCGGTTCGCCGATCGCCCGGAACATCGGGTTGGTGTTGAACTGCATGATCTGCCGCACCGAGTGACGCAGGGCCTTGGACGGGATGGTTCCCAGGTGGGTGCAGTTACCGCCGACCTGGCGACGGCTGTCGACCATCGCCACCTTGCGCCCTGCTTTGGCGGCGTTCATTGCCGCGCCTTCTCCCGCCGGGCCGGAACCCAACACCACCACGTCGTAGTTGTAGACAGCCATGCGTACTCCTCAGAACAGGCCGCGGTGCCAGCAGCACCGGCGGCTAAATCACGCCGAATCGTGGCGCGAAGGAACAATTGGGGGTCAGTAAAGAACCCGGACACAGTCTATAGAAGCGTCAACGCCGCGCACATTAACCCTTGGTCGCGTCGTAGGCTACTTTTGCCTGCACTACAACGCCAGCTTTCGTACTGTTTTCAGTCAACTTTTGCGCCACTGAGGCGCTCGAAAGCTGCACTGGTGCGGATAACAAAACCTGTATCGGCACGAATCACGAAGAATGCACCAATGTCGTGTTTTTCGGCATAGTCCCAAGCCCTTTCCGGCCCGAGAATCAGCAACAGCGTCGATAGTCCATCGGCCATCAACGCTGAAGGATGAATCACCGTGACCGACGCCAGGCTGTGTAAGACCGGCGCTCCGCTACGCGCATCGAAGGTGTGGGAATAGCGCCGGCCATCCTGCAGAAAATAGTTGCGGTAATCACCGGAGGTGGAAACCCCGTAGCCGTCGACCTGAATGATCCGTTCGGTCACCTGTTGATCGTCTCGCGGCTCTTCCAGCGCAATACGCCAGGATGAGCCATCAAGCTTCTTGCCCTTGGCCTTTAGCTCACCGGTGGCTTCGGCGAGATAGTCATGGATGCCCATCGACTCGAGCCTGGCGGCGATGGTGTCGACCGCGTAACCGGCGGCGATGCTGTTGAAGTCGACTTCGACAGCGGCGTCCTTGCACAAGCGGTCGCCGTCGATATGCAAATGGCGGTAGCCGACTCGCTGCAGGGTTTCGGCCAGCGCGGCGGAGTCGGGGACTTTCTCTTCACGCCCTTGCGGGCCGAACCCCCACAGGTTCATCAGCGGTTCGACAGTCAGGTCGTAGGAACCTTCGCTTTGCTCCGACAGCTGCTCGCCGACACGGACCAATTCGAGCACGGCAGCCGGCATGGTCTGACAGCTGTTCGCTGGCAAGGCATTGAAACGTTCGATGTCGGAGTCATTGCGATAGGTCGACATCTGCCGATCCACTTTCGCGAGGATAGCCTCCACTTCCCGGCGAACTTGCGCCGGTTCGGCAATACCCGAGTGCCGCACGTACTTGATCGAATACGTGCTGCCCATGGTCGCCCCCCCAAAGCTTTCCATGGACTCACCGTTGCCACAGGCAGCGAGGACAACCGCCACACTCACAAGCCAAACCCACCGTCCAGTGAACAATTCTTCATCTCCCCATAAAAGCGCGCCAGCCATTATGGATCAAAGGCCCGCACGCTCCCCAACGGATGCAACGCGTCATAAGAAACCAATAATGAGTAACTGAAAATGTCCTCGACCACGGGCAAAGGCAAAGCGATTTTTCGCGTTGTCAGCGGCAATTTTCTCGAGATGTTCGACTTTATGGTCTATGGCTTCTACGCCACGGCCATCGCCAAAACCTTCTTCCCGGCCGACAGCGCCTTCGCTTCCCTGATGCTGTCCCTGGCCACCTTCGGTGCCGGTTTCCTGATGCGTCCGCTGGGCGCGATCTTCCTTGGTGCCTACATTGACCGTCACGGTCGTCGCCAGGGCCTGATCATTACCCTTGCGTTGATGGCCGCCGGTACGATCCTGATCGCCTGCGTGCCGGGCTATGCCACTCTGGGTGTTGCAGCGCCGTTGATCGTGCTGTTCGGTCGCTTGCTGCAAGGCTTCTCGGCCGGCGTCGAGCTGGGCGGAGTTTCGGTGTATCTGGCGGAAATCGCTACGCCGGGCCGCAAAGGCTTTTTCGTCAGTTGGCAGTCCGCCAGCCAGCAGGCGGCGGTGGTGTTTGCCGGCCTGCTCGGGGTGGGCCTCAATCACTGGCTAAGCCCGGAACAGATGGGTGACTGGGGCTGGCGTGTGCCGTTCCTGATCGGCTGCATGATTGTTCCGGTGATCTTCGTCATTCGTCGTTCCCTGGAAGAAACCCCGGAATTCCAGGCGCGTAAACATCGCCCTACCCTGCGGGAAATCGTCCGCTCAATCGGTCAGAACTTTGGCATCGTCATCGCCGGCATGGCGCTGGTGGTGATGACCACGGTTTCGTTCTACCTGATCACCGCCTACACCCCGACCTTCGGCAAGGCTGAACTGCATCTGTCGGATTTCGACGCGCTGCTGGTGACCGTGTGCATCGGTCTGTCGAACTTCTTCTGGCTGCCGGTGATGGGCGCGGTGTCCGACAAGATCGGGCGCAAACCCCTACTGCTGGCGGCGACCCTTCTGGCGATCCTGACCGCCTACCCGGCGCTGTCGTGGCTGGTGGCGAACCCGAGTTTCAGCCATCTGCTGATTGTCGAACTGTGGTTGTCGTTCCTGTACGGTTCGTACAACGGCGCGATGGTCGTGGCTCTGACCGAAATCATGCCGGTGGAAGTGCGCACCACCGGATTCTCGCTGGCCTATAGCCTGGCGACGGCGACCTTTGGTGGCTTCACGCCGGCAGCCTGTACTTACCTTATCCACGTGCTGGACAACAAGGCTGCGCCGGGGATCTGGCTCAGCGGTGCGGCGGTGCTGGGACTGATTGCGACGCTGGTGCTGTTCCGTGGCAATAAGCATGAGCTGCGGACTGCGCAAGCGGCCGTGGCAGGTGGCGCCCGATAAAACGCCTTCGGGAGCAAGCCCCCTCCCACAAGGTCCGGTGGTGCCAACATGATTGTGTGAACACCGCCAAACCTGTGGGAGGGGGCTTGCTCCCGAAGAGGCCGGTACAGGCAATAAAGATTCAGCAGGCATAAAAAAACGCCCCGACCTAAGTCGGGGCGTTTTCATTTGCAGCGAAGGCTTAGCGCGGGAATGCTGGCGGGTTTACACCGGCCATGTCTTCCATCACGCGAACCACCTGGCAGCTGTAGCCGAACTCGTTGTCGTACCAGACGTACAGCACAACGCGGTTGTCCTGAACGATGGTCGCTTCAGCGTCGACCACACCGGCGTGACGCGAACCCACGAAGTCAGTGGACACCACTTCCTGCGAGTTGACGAAGTCGATTTGCTTGTGCAGATCGGAGTGCAGCGCCATGTAGCGCAGGTACTCGTTCATCTCTTCACGGCTGGCGACTTTCTCAAGGTTCAGGTTGAGAATGGCCATCGACACGTTTGGCGTCGGAACGCGGATCGCGTTACCGGTCAGCTTGCCGGCCAGCTCAGGCAGAGCCTTGGCAGCAGCGGTGGCAGCACCGGTTTCGGTGATGACCATGTTCAGCGCGGCGGAACGGCCACGGCGATCGCCCTTGTGGAAGTTGTCGATCAGGTTCTGGTCGTTGGTGTACGAGTGAACGGTTTCGACGTGACCGTTGATGATGCCGAACTTGTCATTCACAGCCTTCAGCACCGGCACGATGGCGTTGGTGGTGCAGGAAGCGGCGGACACGATCTTGTCGTCAGCGGTGATTTCGTTGTGGTTGATACCGTGAACGATGTTCTTCAGCTTGCCTTTGCCAGGCGCGGTCAGAACAACGCGAGCGACACCCGGGCATTGCAGGTGCTGACCCAGGCCATCGGCGTCACGCCATACACCGGTGTTGTCCACCAGCAGCGCGTCTTTGATGCCGTACTGGGTGTAATCCACCTCGGTCGGGTTCTTCGCGTAGATCACCTGGATCAGGTTACCGTTGGCGGTGATGGTGTTGTTTTCTTCGTCGATGACGATGGTGCCGTTGAACGGACCGTGTACCGAATCGCGACGCAGCAGGCTGGCGCGCTTGGTCAGGTCGTTTTCGGCGCCTTTGCGCACGACGATGGCACGCAGACGCAGACCGTCGCCACCACCGGTTTTCTCGATCAGGATGCGCGCCAGCAGACGGCCGATACGACCGAAGCCGTACAGCACAACGTCAGTGCCTTTGCGGGCCGAAGCGTTTTGCTGACCAACCACGTCAGCCAGTTCTTCACGCACGAACTGCTCGGCGCTGCGGCCATTGCCTTCGCTGCGGAATTTGAACGCCAACTTGCCCAGGTCTACCGAAGCCGCGCCGAGCTTGAGCTCGCTCATGGCTTTCAGCAGAGGGAATGTTTCGTGGACGGAGAGTTCGCTATCGTCGGAGGAACGGTGGCGAGCAAAGCGGTGAGCTTTGAGAATCGCGATGACAGACTGGTTGATCAGGCTGCGGCCATAGATCGAGCTCACCACGTTGTTATTGCGGTAGAGCTGACCGATAAGCGGAATCATCGCTTCTGCGAGTGCTTCACGGTCGATCCATTCACCAAGACACTGGTCGGGCTTCTGAGTCACGGGAACCTTCCACATGTAGGGGCAGAAAAAAGGGGCTACATTATGCCGCCGAGAACCTCTTGTAGCAATGCGCGCTTGTCGCGCAATCGGTAACAAAATTCCGTTCAAAAAAATTACGCCCCGCGCCAGCCCAGTAAAACCGGGGCTTCCAGCGCAGTCAATTTTTCGACGACTGTTAGACGATGTCTGTAACCCTCCGTAACACCAGTCGATTTCGGCACTACATAACCACTAAAAAAGTGCTCGTTTTTATGGTTACCACTACATTTTGCGCAAACCGTGAAGATAGACGCAGTCTGCAACTGACAGCCGGCACCGGACGCCGCTACAATTACCGACTTTGTCGCAAAGCCTGGAGCTCAACCTTCCGTGCCCGTTCTGCGTCTACCGCTTCTCCCTGCCGCGGCAGGTAAACAGCATTGGGGCAACCTGCCCGGTGCTGCCCTCAGCCTCGCGATTGCCGAGGCTGCCAGCGCTGCCAAGCGCTTCACCCTGCTACTGACCGCCGACAGCCAGAGTGCCGAACGGCTGGAACAGGAGCTGAGTTTCTTCGCCCCGGATTTGCCCGTGCTGCATTTTCCCGACTGGGAAACCCTGCCGTACGATCTGTTCTCGCCGCACCAGGACATCATCTCCCAGCGTATCGCCAGCCTTTATAGACTGCCGGAACTGGCGCACGGCGTGCTGGTGGTGCCGATCACCACCGCCCTGCACCGCCTGGCGCCGACCAAGTTTCTGCTCGGCAGCAGCCTGGTGCTGGATGTCGGGCAGAAGCTCGATGTCGAACAGATGCGCTCGCGCCTTGAGGCCAGCGGCTATCGCTACGTCGATACGGTCTACGAGCACGGCGAGTTCACCGTGCGCGGCGCGCTGATCGACCTGTTCCCGATGGGCAGCAAACTGCCCTATCGTATCGACCTGTTCGACGACGAAATCGAAACCCTGCGCACCTTCGATCCGGAAAACCAGCGCTCCATCGACAAGGTCGATTCGGTCAAGCTGCTGCCGGCCCGAGAGTTCCCGCTGCAGAAAGATGCGGTCACCCGCTTCAAGGCGCGCTTTCGCGAGCGTTTCGATGTCGACTTCCGGCGCTGCCCGATCTTCCAGGACTTGAGCAGCGGCATCACCCCGGCCGGTATCGAGTACTACCTGCCGCTGTTCTTCGACGAAACCTCGACACTGTTCGATTACCTGCCGCAGGACACTCAAGTGTTCTCGCTGCCGGGTATCGAACAAGCGGCAGAAAACTTCTGGAACGACGTGCGCAATCGCTACGAAGAGCGCCGCGTCGATCCATCGCGCCCTCTATTGCCGCCTGCGGAATTGTTCCTGCCGGTGGAAGACTGCTTCGCCCGCCTCAAGAGCTGGCCACGGGTCGTTGCCAGTCAGCAGGACGTCGAATCCGGTGCCGGTCGCGAGCGCTTCCCGGCGCAGGCACTGCCAAACCTGGCGATCGAAGCCAAGGCCACACAACCACTGGCGGCGCTCTCGACATTCCTCGACGAATTCCCCGGACGCGTGCTGTTCACCGCCGAATCCGCGGGCCGGCGTGAAGTCCTGCTGGAGCTGCTGGAACGGCTGAAGCTGCGGCCGAAAACCGTCGACAGTTGGCCGGACTTCGTTTCGAGCAAGGATCGCCTGGCGATCACCATCGCGCCGCTCGACGAAGGCTTGATGCTCGATGACCCGGCGCTGGCGCTGGTGGCGGAGAGCCCGTTGTTCGGTCAGCGCGTCATGCAGCGTCGTCGCCGGGAAAAACGCGCCGACGCCAACAACGATGCAGTGATCAAAAACCTTACCGAACTGCGCGAAGGCGCGCCGGTGGTGCACATCGATCACGGTGTCGGGCGTTATCTGGGCCTGACGATTCTGGAAATCGACAACCAGGCTGCGGAGTTCCTCACTCTGGAATATGCGGAGAACGCCAAGCTCTATGTGCCGGTGGCCAACCTGCATCTGATCGCGCGTTACACCGGCAGCGATGACTCACTGGCGCCGCTGCACCGCCTCGGCTCCGAGACCTGGCAGAAAGCCAAGCGCAAAGCCGCCGAACAGGTGCGCGATGTCGCCGCTGAGCTGCTCGACATCTATGCCCGTCGTGCCGCCCGCGAAGGCTACGCGTTTGCCGACCCGAAAGCCGATTACGCGACCTTCAGCGCCGGTTTCCCGTTCGAAGAAACGCCGGACCAGCAAGCGACCATCGAAGCGGTGCGCGAAGACATGCTCGCGCCAAAGCCGATGGATCGTCTGGTCTGCGGCGACGTCGGTTTCGGCAAGACCGAAGTGGCGATGCGCGCAGCGTTCATCGCCGTACACGGCGGGCGTCAGGTGGCGATTCTGGTGCCGACCACCCTGCTCGCCCAGCAGCACTACAACAGTTTCCGCGACCGTTTCGCCGACTGGCCGGTGACCGTGGAAGTGATGAGCCGCTTCAAATCGGCCAAGGAAGTCAACGCGGCGATCGCCGACCTGGCGGAAGGCAAGATCGATATCGTCATCGGCACGCACAAGCTGCTGTCCGACGATGTGAAGATCAAAAACCTGGGTCTGGTGATCATCGACGAAGAGCACCGCTTCGGTGTGCGGCAGAAAGAACAGCTCAAGGCCCTGCGCAGCGAAGTCGACATTCTCACGCTGACCGCCACGCCGATTCCGCGCACGCTGAACATGGCGGTGTCGGGCATGCGTGATCTGTCGATCATCGCCACCCCGCCGGCGCGCCGCCTGTCGGTACGCACCTTCGTCATGGAGCAGAACAAGAGCACGGTCAAAGAGGCTCTGCTGCGTGAACTGCTGCGCGGTGGGCAGGTTTACTACCTGCACAACGACGTCAAAACAATCGAGAAGTGCGCGGCGGATCTCGCCGAACTGGTGCCGGAAGCACGGATCGGCATCGGTCACGGACAGATGCGCGAACGCGAACTCGAACAGGTGATGAGCGACTTCTATCACAAGCGCTTCAACGTGCTGATCGCCTCGACCATCATCGAGACCGGCATCGACGTGCCGAGCGCCAACACCATCATCATCGAGCGCGCCGACAAGTTCGGCCTGGCGCAATTGCACCAGCTGCGCGGACGCGTCGGCCGCAGTCACCACCAGGCTTACGCGTACCTGCTAACCCCGCCGCGCCAGCAAATCACTTCGGACGCGGAAAAGCGTCTGGAAGCGATTGCCAACACCCAGGATCTGGGCGCCGGTTTCGTGCTGGCGACCAACGACCTGGAAATCCGTGGTGCCGGCGAACTGCTGGGCGACGGCCAGAGTGGGCAGATTCAGGCCGTGGGCTTCACGCTGTACATGGAAATGCTCGAGCGCGCGGTGAAGTCGATCCGCAAGGGCGAACAGCCGAACCTCGATCAACCGCTCGGCGGTGGCCCAGAGGTCAACCTGCGCGTGCCTGCGCTGATTCCGGAAGATTATCTGCCGGATGTTCACGCCCGTCTGATTCTGTACAAGCGCATCGCTTCGGCCACCGACGAGGAAGGCCTGAAGGATCTGCAAGTGGAGATGATCGACCGTTTCGGCCTGCTGCCGGAGCCGACCAAGAATCTGGTGCGCATCACTGCGCTGAAGTTGCAGGCCGAACAGCTGGGCATCAAAAAAGTCGACGGTGGCCCGCAGGGTGGACGCATCGAGTTCGCCGCGCAGACGCCGGTCGACCCGATGACCTTGATCAAACTGATCCAGACTCAGCCAAAACGCTACAAATTCGAAGGCGCCACGATGTTCAAGTTCCAGGTGCCGATGGAACGCCCGGAAGAGCGCTTTAATACTGTAGAGGCGCTGTTCGAGCGCCTCCTCCCGAAAACTGTTTGAAGGACGCCGCATGCGCCTGTTTCGCTCACTGACTTTGCTACTTGCCTTGGTAGCCCCTTCGGTTTTCGCCGATGACCTGTATCAGGTCGAAATGATTCTGGTGCGCCAGAACGCCGTGCCGGCTATCGTCAGCCGCGCCGCCCCGGAAGACTGGGCCGCCGGCGCTCAACGCCTGGGTGATGACAGCCTGCGCACACCTGCGCTCGGCGACGTTGCCAGCAAACTCAGCGCCAGCGGTGATTACAGTGTGCTGATGCACAAGGCCTGGCAGCAGACCCTCGGCGAAGCGCCGACCAAGGTGGCCGTCAGCGACGGCAAGGAACAGTTCGGCCAGTTCCCGATCGAGGGCACGCTGGAAATGAAACTCGGACGCTTCACCGACGTGAACGCCGACTTCTGGGTCAACCAGATCGACGCCAACGGCATGGTCACTGCCAGCGAACACCTGAAACAGGACAGTCACACCAAAAACGGCCAGCTCAACTATCTCGACAACGGCCACCTGGCGCTGCTGATCAAGATCACGTCCCTGACGGCGCCCGCCCCTCGGCAAGCCCCTGAAGCGATTCCGGACTGATCGAAGTCCTTATGTCCCCGCCCCTGAGTAAACCGTTGGCACCCTCCTGGGTCAGCCGATTCAAGGAACAGAGCCTGGAGCGTGGCCGCCGCTACGCCCTGGAAAACCGGGTACGCATCGCGCAGGTTGGCGATGCGACCATCACCGCCAGTTGCGAAGGCTCTGGCGGTAACGTCTACCGTCAGACCATTCACCTGCGCGAGTCAGCCAAAGACACCCTGTTGCTGGTTGACGCCACCTGCACCTGCCCGGTGCGCAATAACTGCAAACACTGCGCCGCAGTACTCCTGCAAGTGCAGGAAACCCTCGAATACCCTGCCGCTGCGAAAGACGCCGAGTTGCTGGAAAAGCTCCAGGCTGTTCTGGAAAACCGCAGCCCCAAGGCGCCGCCGCAAGTGCTGGTGGACAACGTGCAACCGCTGCCGCGCCTGTGGCTGGCCAGCGTTGAGTTCAGCGCGTTCGAGCCGCGCAACGGCAAGATGCAGCGCTATATTCAGCATCGGGCGGCGCTGTCGTTCAGCTATCTGGATGAATACGTCAGCGGACAGAAAAACAGCGACATTCTGATTCGTCAGGAAACCCAGACCCTGCGGATAAAACGCCATCCGGAAGTGGAGCAGTCCTACCGCGAACAGTTAAGAATCCTCGGCTTCCGTATCGCCACGCGCCAGAGCAAAGCGCTGCCGGAAAGCGCAGGCGAGCTGTACGAGATGGTCAACGACAGCGCCTGGCTGACGTTTACCCTCAACGAACTGCCGAAGCTGCGCACCCAAGGTTGGGAATTGCAGATCGACGAGGAATTCGGTTTCGACCTGACCGCCGTCGACGACTGGTACGCCACCGTCGAACAGGCGCCGGAGCGCGACTGGTTCGATCTGGAACTGGGGATCATCGTCAATGGTGAACGCCTGAGCCTGCTGCCGATCCTGCTCAATCTGATGCGCTCGCACACGGAAATCCTCAACCCGGAACGCCTTGCGCGGCGCCGCGATGACGAGCTGATTCTGGTCAATATTCCGCAACGCAACAGTGAGCACGGGCCATTGCAAGTGGCGCTGCCCCTTGGGCGGCTGAAACCGGTATTGGCGACGCTGGGCGAGTTCTACCTGCAGGAGCCGGGCGAAACCACCCTGCGCTTGAGCAAGGCCGATGCCACACGCCTCAACTCGCTGGAAGGCATTCCCCTGCTGTGGGAGGGTGGCGAACAGATTCGAAGTTTCGCCCAACGCCTGCGCGACATCCGCGACTACAGTGCACAAGCGCCGAAGGGCTTGAACGCGACGCTGCGTCCCTATCAGCTCGAAGGCTTGAGCTGGATGCAGTCCCTGCGTCAGCTTGAGGTCGGCGGGATTCTGGCGGACGACATGGGTCTGGGTAAAACCTTACAGACCCTGGCGCATATTCTCAGTGAGAAAAACGCCGGGCGTCTGGATCGACCGTGCATGGTGGTGATGCCCACCAGCCTGATCCCGAACTGGCTCGACGAAGCCGCGCACTTCACGCCGCAACTGAAAGTGGTCGCGCTGTACGGTGCCGGCCGCAAAAAGCATTTCGAGCATCTGGCCGACTTCGACCTGATCCTGACCACCTATGCACTGCTGCCCAAGGACGTCGAACGGCTGGCACAACAGCCGCTGCACGTTCTGGTGCTCGACGAAGCGCAGTACATCAAGAACCCGAACAGCAAGGCCGCGCAGGCCGCTCGCGAACTCAACGCGCGCCAGCGCCTGTGCCTGAGTGGCACACCGCTGGAAAACCACCTCGGCGAGTTGTGGTCGTTGTTCCACTTTCTGCTGCCGGGCTGGTTGGGCGATGTCAAAAGCTTCAATGCCGACTACCGCGTGCCGATCGAAAAGCGCGCCAGCGAAGTCAGGCTGCAGCACCTCAATGGGCGGATAAAACCGTTTCTGCTGCGCCGCACCAAGGAACAGGTGGCCACCGAACTGCCGCCCAAAACCGAGATCATCCACTGGGTCGATCTCAATGAGGCGCAGCGCGACGTGTACGAAACCATGCGCCTGGCGATGGACAAGAAAGTCCGCGACGAGATCACTCGCAAAGGCGTGGCGCGTAGCCAGATCATCATTCTTGAAGCCCTGCTCAAGCTGCGTCAGGTCTGCTGCGATCTGCGCCTGGTCAACGACGCCACCCTGCCCGCCCGCGGCAGCAGCTCGGGCAAGCTCGACAGCCTGATGGAAATGCTCGAAGAGTTGTTCGAAGAAGGTCGGCGGATTCTGCTGTTCTCGCAGTTCACGTCGATGCTGTCACTGATCGAAGACGAACTGAAAAAACGCAACGTGGCCTATGCCCTGCTGACGGGACAGACCCGCGATCGGCGCACGCCGGTGAGGGAATTCCAGAGCGGCAAGCGTCAGATCTTTCTGATCAGCCTGAAGGCCGGCGGCGTCGGCTTGAACCTGACCGAAGCGGATACGGTGATTCATTACGATCCGTGGTGGAACCCGGCGACCGAGAACCAGGCAACCGACCGCGCCTATCGAATCGGCCAGGAAAAACCGGTGTTCGTCTACAAGATGATTGCCCGGGGCACAGTGGAAGAGAAGATTCAGCACCTGCAGAAGGAAAAGTCTGACTTGGCAGCAGGCGTACTGGATGGGCGCAAGGCCGGGGACTGGAAACTGCAGAGCGATGACATCGAAGCGCTGTTTGCGCCATTACCGGACAAGTTCGACAAGCGTTGAGATGTGTTTTTCAGATAAATTGCCATCGCTGGCAAGCCAGCTCCCACGGTGCTTTGCGTCGAGCACTATTTTGTGAACATTACAAAACCTGTGGGAGCTGGCTTGCCAGCGATGGGGCCATCAGATGTCGAACTCTGACCTGGACAGTCAACCCCTGGAAACCGGCAGCGGCGCAAACAGCGCCTCGATGTCACTCTGTTCCAGCTTGAACCCACCTGTCGTACCCCCTTCCAGCACCGCCCCGGCCAACGCTGCTTTCTCCTGCTGCAACGCTTGTATCTTTTCCTCTACCGTGCCGCGAGCGATCAGCTTGTAAACAAACACCGGATTGTTCTGCCCGATACGATAAGCGCGATCAGTTGCCTGATTCTCCACTGCCGGGTTCCACCACGGGTCGAAGTGGATCACCGTGTCCGCAGCCGTCAGGTTCAGACCGGTACCGCCAGCCTTGAGGCTGATGAGGAACAACGGCACCTTGCCGCCCTGGAAATTCTTGACTGGCGTGCGCCGGTCGGTGGTGTCGCCAGTCAGCAACGAATAACCGATAGCGCGCTGCTGCAACTCCTGCTCGATCAGCGCCAGCATCGAGGTGAACTGGGAGAACAGCAGGATGCGCCGACCTTCGCCGAGCAACTCTTCGAGCATCTCCATCAGGCTGATCAGCTTGCCGCTGCCTGAGCGCAATGCCTTCGCCGTGAGAGGCATGTTGATCAACCGCAGATCGCAGCAGACCTGACGCAGCTTGAGCAAGGCATCAAGAATGATGATTTGACTGCGCGCCACACCACTGCGGGCAATTTCATCGCGCACTTTTTTGTCCATCGCCACGCGCACCGTTTCATAGACGTCGCGCTGGCCGTCGCTGAGTTCAACCCAATGGATGATTTCGGTTTTCGGCGGCAGCTCAGTGGCGACCTGATCTTTCTTGCGACGCAGCAAAAACGGCTTGATGCGCGCCGTCAGGTGCTGCATGCGCTGGACATTGCCATGCTTCTCGATCGGTGTGCGGTAATCGCGGTTGAAGGACTTGCTGTCGCCCAGCCAGCCAGGCATGAGGAAATGAAACTGCGACCACAGCTCGCCGAGATGGTTTTCCAGTGGCGTGCCGCTCAGACACAAGCGCTGACGGGCCTGCAAGTCACGTGCGGCCTGCGCCGCTTTGCTCAGCGGGTTCTTGATGTTCTGCGCTTCGTCGAGAATCAGCACGCTCCACGACTGCGGCCGCAACGTTTCAAGATCCCTGGGCAGCAAGGCGTAAGTGGTCAGCACCAAGTCGTATTCGGCGAGATTGGCGAAGTCTTTTTGCCGCCCGGCCCCATGCAGCGCCAGAACCTTCAACTGAGGCGTGAAGCGCTGGGCCTCGTCGAGCCAGTTGGGAATCAGGCTGGTCGGCATCACCGCCAGTGCCGGGCAATCGAGGCGACCGGCGTGCTTTTCCGTGAGCAGATGCGCCAGGGTCTGCAGGGTTTTGCCCAAGCCCATGTCATCGCCAAGAATGCCGCCGACCTCCAGCTCCCGCAGAGTCTGCATCCAGCCAAGGCCTTCGAGCTGATATGGGCGCAGTTGCGCATTAAGGCCGGCCGGCGCAGCAATATGGGTGTGACTGGAATTGTGCAGCCGCTTGGCAAAAGTGCGCAGGCGTTCGCCGCCCTGCCATTCCAGTGGCATGCCATCGAGCATACTCAGGCGCGCGGCGTCTGGAACAGTCAAGCGCAGCGCATCGCCCTGATGTCCGCCCAGGTACAGCTCGCCCAGCGTCGCCATCAGCGGTTTGACCCGACTCAGCGGCAACGCCACCTTGGCGCCTGCCGGGTCGCCAAAACCGCTGGGCTTGAGTTCGATCAGGAGTTTTTCGTCGTCGCTGCGTTGCGCCAGATTCACCGGGTCGAGCAAACGTGGCTGGGTGCGCAACAGATGCAGAAGGATCGGCAACAAGCTGTAGCGCTCGCCATTGACGACGATGCCCAGTTGCAGATCAAACCATTGATGCCCGGCCTCTTCTTCGACCTCCGCGTACCAGTGTTCGACCGGCTGCACATCGAAATGGAAGCCGGGACTGATTTCGATTTCCCAGTCCGCGGCGCGCAGTGTGGCAAGCCCTTCATGCATGAATCCGAGCCAGGCGGAATCATCCGGCAAGGTGAACATCTCGCCGAGACGATCCATAGCGCTCTTGCGCGTGGCTTTTTTGAAGCCGTGCTTTTGCAGGCTCTGGCGCAGCTTCTTTTCCATCGCAGGCTGGCGTCGAATGCGCTGGGTTTCAGTGCCATTGAGGATCATCACTTCCGGATTACGATCCACCGCCGGATGACCGTTGTAGGTAAACACCAGAGCGGCGCGGTGCTCCAGAACGTATTCCCAGCGCGAACGCTCCCGGCCGCTGACCAAGGTCAATTGCGGTTGCGGAAGCACGTCATCGATGATTCGTTCGGTGAGCTTGTGCGGCGGCGGGATTTTGGTCATCGCGCTCATGCGATGGCTGAACTGCATCGCCTGACGCGCCGGGATGTCTGGGGCGAGGGTCAAATGGCAGGCCAGTTTTTCTTCCAACTCACTGAACAGAGGGCCAACCTGTCGCTGCTCACGATCGATGTAATAAAGCGGCTCCAGCGCCAGCACGGTTTCCTGCGCAGCCTCGGCACTGCTCCACTGGGCGCGAAACCCACCGTCGGCCTGCTCGGCCCAAGAGAACAGACCCATGCGTTTCGCGCCCGGCGTCAGTGGCTGCAAGTTTTCGAAGTCGAGGAACAGGCGCGAGGTGCGCAGGAGCATTTCCAGCAGTTCCGCGCCACTGCTGCCTTCCAGCGGATAGCCGCTGTAGTAGGCGTGATGGGAATGCATGGCGACCAACAGCCTGGCGACGCGCAGATCCAGTTCGGACAGATAACCGGGCTGACGCATGAGCATGTCCGACAGCGAATACAGCGGTTTTACTTCGCGTAACTCGCCGCTCTTGAGCTGATAGACCTTGAAAATATCGAGCAGCCACTTGCCGTTCGCAGACGTGGGTTTGAGTTTGTAAAACAGGCGCGTGCCCGCGGTTTGCGCCCCTTCGTCGACGGGCCTGGCCGGGACGGGGACTGTCGAAAGCCAATGCTCCAGCGCCCGACCCAAGGGGATCTGGGCGTCACTTTCGGACGTATCGTCGTCAATGCCCTGCAGGAGATAGAGCACCGCCGCGCAGTGCTTGCAATCAATCGCGACGGGGCAGGTGCATAAGCAACGCAAATTAACCGATCCCAGGCGATCATCGGACAGGTAGATGCTTTGTTCATACGCCTGAGTTTCCGAACCGACGCAGAAGGCCTCGATTTTCCTGTCATCGATCTCGATGATCTCTACCCGATCATCGGCAGCATAAGCGCGGGCCTTGGCCAACGCCTTGCTACTGAATGCGTGAGTCCATGCCAGCCCTTTAAGCCGCTCGATGAAAGTGCTCATGGACAGTCCTTAGCTGGCCAACACCCGCGCGAGCGTCGATTTCACCTTGCCCATGCCGTCATGCAGCGCCTGCTCGATCTCGGCCATGGTGATAACCGCCGTGGTCTTGCCCGCCGCCGGATTCACCACCAGCGACAGGCAGGCGTAATCCAGATCCAGCTCACGAGCCAATGCCGCTTCCGGCATGCCGGTCATGCCGACGATGTCGCAGCCATCGCGCTCCAGACGCACGATCTCGGCCACAGTTTCCAGACGCGGGCCCTGGGTGCAGGCATACACGCCCTGATCGCTGTATTCGCAGCCTTCGGCAGCCAGCGCGACGATCAATTGCTGACGCAGCGGCTCACTGTAAGGGAAGCTGAAATCGATATGGGTGACGTGCTCCAGATCATCGGCGAAAAACGTGTGTTCGCGACCGCTGGTGTAATCGACGATCTGGTGTGGCACACAGAAATGCCCGGTGCCCATGGCCGGATGGATCCCGCCCACCGCGTTGACCGCGATGATCGCCTCGGCGCCGGCCTGCTTCAGCGCCCACAGGTTGGCGCGGTAGTTGACCTTGTGCGGCGGGAAACGGTGCGGATGGCCGTGACGGGCGAGGAACAGCACTTCCTTGCCGGCGTATTCGCCGATCTGCACGTCGGCCGATGGCGCACCGTAGGGTGTGTCCACCGCCAGCGACTGGCGAATGGTCAACCCTTCGAGCTGGGTCAGGCCGGTGCCACCGATGATTGCGTAAACCGTCATAGCAAAAATCCTTAATCGATCAGTTGAGCGTCTTTGAGCGCGCCGATGGCGGTGAGCCAGCGCGGATCCTGACGGTAGTCGGTGCTGGCGAACGCCTGCCCGCGCATGCGCGCGATGCGCGCGGACGGTTTGACTTTCATCCGTTGCGCGGCACTGAGCGCAAGTTCCGCAGCAGCGCGGTCGTTGCACACCAGCCCCATATCACAGCCGGCAGTCAACGCGGCCTCGATACGGCTGGCGGCATCGCCAACCACGTGGGCGCCAGCCATTGAAAGGTCGTCGCTGAAGATTACACCGTCGAACTGCAACTCGCCGCGCAGGATGTCCTGCAACCAGCGACGGGAGAACCCGGCCGGCTGCGAATCGACTTGCGGATAGATGACGTGCGCCGGCATGACCGCAGCGAGTTGCTTGCTGAGTCTGGCGAACGGTACGAGGTCGTTGGCGCGGATCTCGTCGAGACTGCGCTCGTCATTCGGGATCGCGACGTGGGAGTCGGCTTCGGCCCAACCGTGACCGGGGAAATGCTTGCCGGTAGCGGCCATGCCCGCGCTGTTCATGCCGCGGATGAAGGCGCCTGCGAGCAACGCTGCGCGCTCGGGATCCCCTTCGAACGAACGAGTGCCGACCACGGCGCTGCGCTGGTAATCCAGATCCAGCACCGGGGCGAAACTCAGGTCGAGGCCGACCGCCAACACTTCGGTGGCCATGACCCAGCCGCATTGTTCGGCGAGGTATTCGGCGTTCGGGTTGTCGGCGATGGCACGCATGGCCGGCAGGCGCACGAAGCCCTGACGCAGACGCTGCACCCGGCCGCCCTCCTGGTCGACCGCCAGCAGCAGATCCGGGCGAATGGCGCGGATCGCAGCACTCAGCTCGCGCACTTGGCGCGGGTGCTCGATGTTGCGCGCGAAAATGATCAGGCCGCCCACTTCGGGCTGGCGCAACAATTGGCGATCTTCGGCCGTCAGCCAGGTACCGGCGACGTCCACCATCAACGAGCCTTGCAGGCCAGCAGTCATAGAGATTCCTTGAAAACGAAAAACCCGATCCGCCAGAAATCGCTACCGTGAGCAGTGCTCGGCAGGCCAATAATTTCTATGGAGATCGGGTTCAGAACGAAAGTCGGCATGGGCGGCTAGCTTAGCGGATACAAGCAGCCGCGCCCACCCGTGTGCGGTTAAACCTTGGCGGCCACCGGAGTCGATTTGCTGCGCGGGCGAAGCTGCGCAGTCGCCATCGCCGGGTCGGTGACACCGGTTTCGGCACGCATGCCGGCGGCAAGGAACGGCACCATCAGACGCATCACCTGTTCGATCGAGGTGTTGACGCCGAAATCGGTCTCGGCAATCGCGCGCAAGGCCTTGATCCCGGACATGCTGAACGCCGCAGCGCCGAGCATGAAGTGCACGCGCCAGAACAGCTCGATTGGCGGGATGCGCGGAGCCGCTTCGTTGACCAACAGCATGTAGCGGCGGAACACCTTACCGTACATGTCTTCCAGATAACGACGCAGGTGACCCTGGCTCTGGCTGAACGCCAAACCGAGCAAACGCATGAAGATCGACAGGTCGTTACCGCTGCGTGGCTGCACCACGAGCGCTTGCTCGACGAGGATTTCCAGCAACTCTTCAAGGGTCGGCTTGTTTTCAGGCTTGGCCTGGCGACGCTCCAGCTCTTTATCGAGGCTGATGCAGAACGGCCCGAGGAAGCGCGAGAAAACCGCCTGGATCAGCGCTTTCTTGGAGCCGAAATGATAATTCACCGCCGCCAGGTTTACCCCGGCCTTGCTGGTGATCAAACGCAATGAGGTTTCAGCGAAACCTTTCTCCGCGAACAACTGCTCGGCAGCATCAAGAATGCGTTCAACGGTTTCCGACTGGGCCATGGCTACTCCGCCTGACAAACACTTGTTTGAAACATACGTTTCAGCCTGTGCCTTGTCAAGCCTGCCAGTTCGTTTTGGGAATGGTCGGTCAGCTATTTAACCACACTCGACCGGCGCATTAATAAGCACGGGAACCGACCGTCCGGCGGGCTGCAAAAAAACGGGCATTGCCAAGACCGCTTCACTGTATATAATCCCAGTCACTGTATAAAAAGACAGAGCGATCAATATGCTAAAGCTGACGCCACGCCAAGCCGAGATTCTGGCCTTTATCAAACGCTGCCTCGAAGACAACGGCTACCCGCCAACCCGCGCGGAAATCGCTCAGGAACTGGGTTTCAAGTCGCCCAATGCGGCGGAAGAACACCTCAAGGCCCTGGCCCGCAAAGGCGCTATCGAGATGACCCCGGGCGCCTCCCGCGGCATTCGCATCCCCGGTTTCGAAGCCAAGGCTGACGACTCTACCCTGCCGATCATTGGCCGGGTCGCTGCCGGCGCACCGATCCTCGCCCAGCAGCACATCGAAGAGTCCTGCAACATCAATCCTGCGTTCTTTCACCCACGGGCCGATTACTTGTTGCGCGTACACGGCATGAGCATGAAGGACATCGGCATTTTCGACGGTGACCTGCTGGCGGTTCACACCACCCGCGAAGCACGCAATGGCCAGGTGGTGGTTGCACGGATCGGCGATGAAGTGACGGTCAAGCGCTTCAAGCGCGAAGGCAGCAAAGTCTGGTTGATTGCCGAAAACCCTGAGTTCGCCCCTATCGAAGTCGACCTGAAAGATCAGGAACTGGTGATCGAAGGCTTGAGTGTCGGCGTAATCCGCCGCTAAAGGAGGCTTTATGCAGTTCCCACACACACCCCAGCAAACACAACTGCCTCTATTCGAAGCGTTTCTGGCACAACCGATGGCACCGATCCTGAAAGATGTGGTCGAGCGCCCATGGATTGCCGAACCGGAAGTATTCAGTGAGCTGTCACTGCGCGGTGCGGCCGGGAACTGCCTGAACCTGCTGGCCCCGATCCTTCGCGAACTGAGCGAGGATCAGGATGCACGCTGGCTGACGCTGATCGCCCCTCCAGCCAGCCTGACTCAGATCTGGCTGCGAGAGGCCGGCCTGAACCGTGAACGCATTCTGCTACTGCAACCTCGTGGTGCGCAAAGCGCTCAGCAACTGGCCTGCGAAGCACTGCGCCTGGGTCGTAGCCATACGGTGGTAACCTGGCTCAATCCGCTGAACACAAGTTCACGGCAACAACTGATCAGCGCAGCCCGCACGGGCGACGCTCAGAGCCTGAACATTCGATTGGGTTGATTCACTTGTAACGCGCGCTGTGTGAAGCGCATGGCTTCTCCAAGGACAGAGAAGCCGATCTGATGCGGTAACAGCAAACGCCGACAGGCGGGGCTCAGTGAAGAACCCGCGGCCCTTCTTCCTTATCAAATTCGCCTTCGACCATACGGCCGGCCATCTGTACGCCGACGCTCAACATCGCTTTCGCGATTTCCACATGCTGGCCTTGCAGGAATGCTTTAGCATCCTCGGAGAAATCCAGCGTCACCAGAGAACCCTCGTCCTCAGCCCTGCGCAGTTCGATTCGGCCGTCTGGTAACTCGACAATTTCTAGAAAGGACGTTGGCATATAGGTCTGTTCTCCACGAAAGGCAGGGATTATATAGACATCATTCGGGCTTCGCTCGGGATCTTGACCAGCAGCATGTTTCAGATTGCCACCGTGTCAATTGTCCTCAGCATTCGTTCAAGCCTTCGCGAAAGCGGATTGCCAGGCCCTTGAGATTCTGCCGCCAGCTCTCCAGCTCTTCCCGACTCAACTCCTGCGGCGCCTCTTCTTCATCGAGATTAATGGCCTGAATCAATGGCTGTGTCACATCACCCTTGGGCTTGTGGGGCACCCGTGGCGGCTGAAACAACGCTGAGTGCGCCGCCAGCAATTTCGCCAGCCAGGTTTCAGGGTTACCAGCCAGCTCAACCATCTCGGCCAGTTCCGGGATCGCAATCGATTCCAGGACTTCGCGAGTCAGCAACGCTTCGGCTCGCGATGCATTGGCCTGAGGCAGACGATAGAAACCGGCGATCTCGTGACACAGTCCCAGAAGCGCGCCATAGAGGTGAAACAATGCTGATTCACGGCCAGCCTGAATCAGCGCCAACGCATTCATCGCCCGCCCCTCTTCGGCGCGAGCCAGAGCCTCCAGCGACAGGCCGGCGAAATAGATCTTCTGATTGGTGCGGGTATAGAGTTCGTGCGCCATGCCGGCAGTCTCCACAGCGAAATAATTGCGTCACACAGACCCGACAGTGTCGTGGATCAGCGGATCCGACCGCAAGCACAAAACAAAAAGGCCGCATGAAAACCCGAGAGTCATCATGCGGCCTTTTGTGGATCAGGCTAGCGCTTACTCAGCCTTGGCTTTTGTGCGCTTGTCTTCAACAGTCCACTTGCCACCGTCGTAGTAAGCCTTCCAGCCGGTAGGCTTGCCGTCGACCTCGGTCTGTACATATTGCTCCTTGGTCTTGCGGCTGTAACGGATTACTGCCGGCAGACCATCAGGATCCTTCTGCGGCGCTTCGCAGAGGAAGTGGTACTTCGGATCGATCTCATCCTTGTGCGGCAGAATCTCGATCACCAGCGGAGCACGAGTCTCGCGGTTTTTCGGGAACTGGCTGGCCGCCAGGAACAGACCGGAAGCACCGTCGCGCAGAATGTAGGTGTCGTTGACCTTCTCGCATTTCAGCTCAGGCATCTTCACCGGATCCATCTTCGGCGGCGCCGCGTCACCACTCTTCAGCAGTTTGCGGGTGTTCTTGCAGGTCGGGTTGGTGCAACCGAAGAACTTGCCGAAACGGCCGGTCTTGAGCTGCATCTCGCTGCCGCACTTGTCGCATTCCAGGCTCGGACCTTCGTAGCCCTTGATGCGGTAGTTGCCCTCTTCGATTTCATAGCCGGCACAATCCGGGTTGTTACCGCAGATGTGCAGTTTGCGCTTCTCGTCGAGCAGGTAGGCATCCATCGCGGTGCTGCAGATCGGGCAGCGATGCTTGCCGCGCAGCACCAGCGACTCCGACTCGCCCTCGTCGTCCGCAGCGATCTCGTCGCCCGGCACCAGGTTGACGGTGGCCTTGCAGCGCTCTTTTGGCGGCAGGCTGTAGCCCGAGCAACCGAGGAACACGCCGGTCGATGCCGTACGGATCTGCATCGGACGACCGCACGTGGTGCACGGAATGTCAGTCATGACCGGCTGGTTGGCACGCATGCCGCTTTCCGGGTTCTCGGCCACTTCGAGCTTCTTCTTGAAGTCGCCGTAGAACTCGTCCAGCACGTTTTTCCAGTCGCGCTCGCCCTGAGCCACATCATCGAGGTTCTCTTCCATGCCGGCGGTGAAGCCGTAGTCCATGAGGTTCGAGAAGCTCTCCGACAGACGCTCGGTGACGATATCGCCCATCTTTTCCGAATAAAAACGACGGTTGTGCAGGGTCACATAACCGCGATCCTGAATGGTCGAAATGATCGCCGCATAGGTCGAAGGACGACCGATGCCTCGTTTTTCCATTTCTTTCACCAGACTGGCTTCCGAGTAACGGGCCGGTGGTTTGGTGAAGTGCTGCGACGGATCGAGCTTGATCAGCTTCATCGCGTCGCCCTGCGCCATGTCCGGCAGAACATCGTCGTCGCCAGGCTTGGTGATTTGCGGCAGAACGCGGGTGTAACCGTCGAACTTGAGGATGCGGCCCTTGGCACGCAACTCGAAGTCGCCAGCGGCAACGCTGACGGTGGTCGACAGATATTGCGCCGGCAGCATCTGGCAAGCGAGGAACTGGCGCCAGATCAACTCGTAGAGGCGCTCAGCATCACGCTCCATGCCTGCAAGCTTGCTTGGCGTGGTGTTGGCATCGGAAGGACGAATCGCTTCGTGAGCCTCTTGTGCGCCTTCTTTGCTGCTGTAGACATTCGGCGTTTCCGGCAGGTACTTCTTGCCGAACTCGTCCTCGATATAAGTACGCGCCATCGCCACGGCATCAGCCGAGAGGTTGGTCGAGTCGGTACGCATATAAGTGATGTAGCCGGCTTCGTACAGACGCTGGGCCATCATCATGGTTTTCTTCACGCCGAAGCCCAGGCGGTTGCTCGCGGCCTGCTGCAGGGTGGACGTGATGAACGGCGCCGACGGCTTGCTGCTGGTCGGCTTGTCTTCGCGCTTGACGATGCTGTAGCTGGAGGACTTGAGCTTCTCCAGCGCGGCTGTGGCCTGAGCTTCGTTCAGCGGTTTGAAGGCTTCACCCTTCTCGCGCGCCACTTCGAAACGTACGGTCGAACCCTTGGCGGTGCCAAGATCAGCGTGCACTTCCCAGTACTCTTCCGGGTTGAATGCACGAATCTCACGCTCACGCTCCACCACCAGTTTCACGGCAACCGATTGCACGCGACCGGCTGACAGGCCACGGGCGATCTTGGCCCACAGCAACGGCGAGACCATGTAACCCACGACGCGGTCGAGGAAACGACGCGCCTGCTGGGCATTTACACGATCAATGTCCAGCTCGCCCGGCTCGGAGAAAGCTTCCTGAATCGCCTTCTTGGTGATTTCGTTGAACACCACGCGCTTGTAGCGGCTGTCGTCACCACCAATGGCTTCGCGCAGGTGCCAGGCAATGGCTTCCCCCTCGCGATCCAAGTCGGTTGCGAGATAGATGGTGTCAGCATCCTTGGCGAGCCGGCGCAGCTCTTCGATGACCTTCTCTTTACCCGGGAGGATCTCGTACTGGGCTTTCCAGCCATGATCGGGATCGACACCCATGCGCGAGACCAGTTGCTTGCGCGCTTTCTCTTTCGGCGTGAGCACCGGCCCCTCGCCCGCGGCAGCCTTGCCGCGCTTGGCGGCTGGCTCTTTGCTGGCGCTAGCCGAACCGCTGGTGGGCAGGTCTCGGATATGGCCGATACTCGACTTCACCACGTATTGGTTGCCCAGATACTTGTTGATGGTCTTGGCCTTAGCCGGGGATTCCACAATGACCAGCGATTTGCCCATGGATCAGAAAATTCCTGAATTCTAGAAGTGAAAGGCGGTTGGCGCCTGACGCGGCACCGCTATATATAGTGGCTACAAGGTGAGGTCAAGCACAGGGTTCTGTGCGCACTCGCCTTATGCCTTGGAAAAAAGGCTCGGTTCGGCGTGCACCAAAGCAAAGCGTGGCACCTGCTCGCCGTCAACCTCGACCGACTCGACGAACATGCTCAAAGGGCGCACCCAAAAGCCGTAATCGCCATACAGGGCTTGGTAAAACACCACTTCCTCTTCGGTCTCGGAGTGCCGCGCAACACTGAATACGCGGTACTGCGGACCTTTGTAATGTTGGTAGAGCCCAGGTTGTATCGGCATGCTTCGGCCCTCACTCAAATTTTTTCAAAATAAATACAAAAATAAATCCGCAAAAACAAAAACCGGGGCACTGGGCCCCGGCTTCCATCGACGAGACGCTTAAACGCGTTCGAAGACGGTGGAGATGCCTTGGCCGAGACCAATGCACATGGTGGCCACCCCGAAGGTGCCGCCATTCTGCTTCATCACGTTCAGCAAGGTGCCGGAAATACGGGCACCGGAGCAACCGAACGGGTGACCCAGGGCGATCGCGCCGCCGTGCAGGTTAACCTTCTCGTTCATCTTGTCGAGCACTTTCAGATCTTTCAGCACTGGCAGGGCCTGTGCAGCGAAAGCTTCGTTGAGCTCGAAGAAGTCGATATCGTTGATGCCAAGGCCCGCACGCTTCAGGGCTTTTTGTGTCGCCGGCACTGGACCATAGCCCATGATCGCCGGATCCACACCCGCCACTGCCATCGAACGGATCACGGCCATCGGCTGGATCCCCAGATCCTGTGCACGCTGCGCCGACATCACGATCATGCACGAAGCACCATCGGTGATCTGCGACGAAGTACCGGCTGTCACGGTGCCGCCTTTTGGATTGAAGGCAGGCTTGAGGGCCGCCAGACTTTCCAGGGTGGTTTCCGGACGAATGGTTTCGTCGTAGTCGTACAGCTTCAGGAAGCCGTTTTCGTCGTAGCCCTGCATCGGGATGATTTCGTCTTTGAACTTGCCTTCCACTGTCGCTTTATGGGCGAGCTGGTGGGAGCGCACGCCAAAGGCATCCTGCTGCTCACGAGTGATGCCGTGCATCTTGCCGAGCATTTCTGCGGTCAGACCCATCATGCCCGAGGCTTTCGCCGCGTACAGCGACATGTGCGGGTTCGGATCGACACCGTGCATCATGCTCACGTGGCCCATATGCTCGACGCCGCCAACCACGAATACGTCACCGTTGCCGGTCATGATCGCTTGCGCTGCAGTGTGCAGGGCGCTCATCGACGAGCCGCACAGACGGCTGACGGTCTGGCCGGCCGAGGTGTGCGGAATCTGGGTCATCAGCGACGCCATGCGCGCGATGTTCCAGCCCTGCTCCAGGGTCTGGTTCACACAGCCCCAGATCACGTCCTCGACTTCAGCAGGATCAACCTTGCTGTTGCGTTCCAGCAGTTTGCTGATCAGGTGCGCCGACATGTCTTCGGCGCGGGTGTTGCGGTGCATGCCGCCCTTGGAGCGGCCCATCGGAGTACGACCGAAGTCGACAATCACGACGTCTCTAGGATTCAAGCTCATAAGTTCACTCTCACTCTAGTTGGGGGCGCTTAACCGAAGAAGCTCTGGCCGTTTTTGGCCATTTCGCGCAGCTTCGCGGTCGGGTGGTACAGCGCGCCCAAATCAGCGTACTGGTCAGCCAGGGCAACGAACTCGGCCACACCGATCGAATCGATGTAGCGCAGCGCACCGCCACGGAATGGAGGGAAACCGATACCGTAGACCAGACCCATGTCGGCTTCGGCGGCAGTTTCAACGATGCCGTCTTCCAGACAACGCACGGTTTCCAGGCACAGCGGGATCATCATCCAGTTGATGATGTCTTCGTCAGTGACTTCGCGCTGCTCGTAAACGATCGGCTTGAGCACTTCCAGCACCGACGGATCGGCAACCTTCTTCTGCTTGCCTTTCTTGTCGGCTTCGTAGGCGTAGAAGCCCTTGCCGTTCTTCTGGCCCAGACGCTTGGCTTCGTAAAGCACGTCGATGGCCGAACGACGGTCATCCTTCATGCGATCCGGGAAACCTTCAGCCATCACGTCACGACCGTGGTGACCGGTGTCGATGCCGACCACGTCCATCAGGTACGCCGGGCCCATCGGCCAGCCGAATTTTTCCATGACTTTATCGATGCGGACGAAATCCACACCAGCGCTGACCAGCTTGGCGAAACCGCCGAAGTACGGGAACAGAACGCGGTTGACCAGGAAGCCCGGGCAGTCGTTGACGACGATCGGGTTCTTGCCCATTTTCTTGGCGTAGGCAACGGTTGTGGCAATCGCCAGCTCGCTGGACTTCTCGCCACGGATCACTTCCACCAGCGGCATCATGTGCACCGGGTTGAAGAAGTGCATGCCGACGAAGTTTTCCGGACGCTTGAGGGCCTTGGCCAGCAGGCTGATGGAAATCGTCGAGGTGTTGGACGCGAGGATGGTGTCCTCTTTGACCTTGTCTTCGACTTCAGCCAGCACCGCTTGCTTGACCTTCGGGTTCTCGACCACGGCTTCAACAACCAGATCGACGTGACCGAAGTCGCCGTAGGACAGGGTCGGACGAATGCCGTTGAGCACTTCAGCCATTTTCGCGGCGGTCATGCGACCTTTGTCAACGCGGCCAACCAGCAGTTTGGCGGCTTCGGCCAGACCCTGCTCGATACCGTGCTCGTTGATGTCCTTCATCAGGATCGGCGTGCCTTTGGAGGCCGACTGATAGGCGATACCGCCACCCATGATGCCGGCGCCGAGTACGGCAGCCTGCTTCACGTCCTTGGCGATTTCGTCGTAGGCCTTGGCCTTTTTCTTCAGCTCCTGATCGTTCAGGAACAGACCGATCAAGCTCTGCGCGGCAGAGGTCTTGGCCAGTTTGACGAAACCTGCTGCTTCGACTTCCAGCGCCTTGTCACGACCGAAGTTCGCGGCTTTCTGGATGGTCTTGATGGCTTCAACCGGCGCCGGGTAATTCGGGCCAGCCTGCCCTGCCACAAAACCTTTGGCGGTTTCGAAAGCCATCATTTGTTCAATGGCGTTGAGCTTGAGTTTTTCAAGTTTTGGCTGACGCTTGGCCTTGTAATCGAACTCGCCGGAGATGGCGCGCTTGATCAGTTCAAGGGCAGCTTCCTGCAGCTTCTCCGGAGCAACCACGGCGTCGACGGCGCTGACTTTCAGCGCGTCTTCAGGACGGTTTTCCTTGCCGGCGGCAATCCACTCGATGGCGTTATCGACGCCGATCAGACGTGGCAGACGCACAGTACCGCCGAAGCCTGGGTAGATGCCCAGTTTGACTTCCGGCAGACCGATCTTGGCCTTGGTCGACATGACGCGGTAGTCCGCCGCCAGGCACATTTCCAGACCACCACCCAAGGCGATGCCGTTGATCGCGGCCACGGTCGGAACGTTGAGGTCTTCGAAATCGCTGAAGATCTTGTTGGCTTCGAGATTGCCAGCAACCAGCTCGGCATCCGGCAGCTTGAAGTTGTCGACAAATTCGGTGATGTCGGCGCCGACGATGAACACGTCCTTGCCACTGCTGACGATCACGCCCTTGATCGAAGCATCTGCCTTGATGGTGTCCACGGCCTGACGCAGTTCGTTCAGGGTAAGACGGTTGAACTTGTTGACGGACTCACCCTTGAGGTCGAATTTCAATTCGACGATGCCACTTTCAAGAGCTTTAACCGTGATGGCTTTACCTTCGTAAATCATCAACTGATCTCCACGATATGGAAGCTGAACAGTACACGTCGGACGCAGGTAAATGGCTCGGCAGGACGCTTTTTCGTCGATGCTGACGCCAATCCACCCGGCACACCCGCCAACGCGATAGTCGGGATTCTGTAGGAGCAGTCTGTAAGACAAACGCTCAATTCATACGCCCGTTTGATTTGGGTACGTCACCTTCACGGAATTTCCAACAATTGTCAATCGCCCAAAATACGGGTTGAAATGCGACTTTGTGGTCATTTCCGTTGCACACAGATCCGCAACACGCAGCTGCATGCAAAGCCATTCATAGAATCAATAGTTAGAAAAGTCGCCCTAATTCCCGGCGAGCCTTGTTTAACAGGCTACGCTGGCTGGACTACAGGGAGAATCGCTGACCGCGAAAAGCCAAGGCAGCGATAAAAACAGTTACCGGCCTGCCTGGCCACCCCGCCCGATGAATCATGTCGGGCTTTTTATTGCTCGTCTGCCGGACGCTCCCCACCCTTGCAGTGGGAAAAGTCCGCGAGTCAGGCCAGCGCTTTCAGAGTCGCGTCGATATCCTGCAAAACCGTGGCTTCGCCCTTCTCGCCCCAGTACAGCGCGATCATCTGCTTGTCGGCCTCGACCTTGAACACGTTGCCCGGCAACTTTTCGAAATGATCGAGCAGCAACCGGTCCTCGCAGACTTCCTGCCACTGATTGACCCATACCCCCGGCGATTTCTGCCAGTAGGTCCAGCACGCCGGCTGAGTGCCACGCCGTGGCCGATGATATTGCGCGCACGGGCTGGGCGGCTCCTGAGACAGCCAGTGCGGCCACTCCTGAGGCGCCAGCTGCATGGCCAGCCCGATGCGTCGCGCCTCCATGCGCAGGGCCATCCGGCCGCTCTGCACGCGCGACGGGCGCAACCACGCCAGTGGACTCAAAACCACCAGCAGGATTGACACCACCAACCAGACCGTCATATCTCTACTCCCGACTTAAGGTGAGCGCATTGTGTCACTTTGGAACCAATGCGCTTGAAACCAGCCATACTTAACAATATTGAACCGTCACGAGGAGCACCTCATGCCCTACAACCATATCCTGGTCGCCGTAGACCTGACCGAAGAGTGCGACCCTGTGATTCACCGCGCCCGAGAGCTGTCGGCGAGCAATGGCGCCAAGCTGTCGCTGGTGCATATCGTCGAACCGATGGCCATGGCGTTCGGCGGCGATGTGCCGATGGATCTGTCACAACTGCAACAGCAGCAGTTCGATCAGGCCAAGGAGCGTCTTGAGCGCCTGAAAGCCAAATATGCCGAGCTCGAAGGCGCCAATTGCCACCTGACCTATGGCCAGCCACGTCAGGAGATCCATCATTTCGCCAAGGAAAACTCGTGCGATCTTATCGTGGTCGGCAGCCATGGCCGTCACGGTCTGGCACTGTTGCTGGGCTCCACGGCCAATGACGTGCTGCATGGCGCGCCTTGCGATGTTTTGGCGGTACACCTGGTCAAACGTTGAAACACTGATCATTGTGGGAGCGAGCCTGCTCGCGAAGGCGTCGGCACATCAGCATTAATGCCGCATGACATACCGCATTCGCGAGCAGGCTCGCTCCCACATTAGGTCTCCACCCGTATATGAAAAGCCCGGCGCTCATCACTGAACGCCGGGCTTTTTCATGGCCGGATCAATCAGGCATCCAGCTCGGCCCAACGCTCGACCAGCGTATCGAGCTCAGCCTGCAACTGCTCCAGCGAAGCAATCACCTTGGCCGTTTCTGCTGGCGGACGCTGATAGAAGCCGGCTTCAGCCATTTCGGCTTCGACGGCCGCGATCTGCTGCTCCTTGGCATCGATGTCGCCCGGCAATGCTTCCAGCTCGCGCTGCAGCTTGTAGCTCAGCTTCTTCTTGGCTGCCGGTGCGGCAGCGGCAGGTGCGGCAACCACGGCTGGTTCAGCAGTGACCACCGCCGAATTCAGGTCAGCCTTGCCCGACTTGCTCTCGGTCACGCCCAGCAGGCGCGGCGAGCCGCCCTGACGAATCCAGTCCTGATAGCCGCCGACGTATTCCCGCACCTTGCCTTCACCTTCGAAGACCAGGGTGCTGGTGACCACGTTGTCGAGGAATGCCCGGTCGTGGCTGACCATCAGCACAGTGCCGTTGAAGGTCAGCAGTACTTCTTCGAGCAGCTCGAGGGTTTCCACGTCGAGGTCGTTGGTCGGTTCGTCGAGTACCAGCAGGTTCGCCGGTTTGCTGAACAGTTTGGCCAGCAGCAAGCGCGCACGCTCACCACCGGACAGCGCCTTGACCGGCGTGCGCGCACGCTGCGGGCTGAACAGGAAGTCACCGAGGTAGCTCAGGACGTGGCGGCTCTGGCCGTCGATATCGATGAAGTCGCGACCTTCGGCGACGTTGTCGATCACGGTCTTTTCCAGATCCAGCTGATGGCGCAACTGGTCGAAGTAGGCCACGTCAATCCGGGTGCCCTCTTCCACTTTGCCGCTGGTCGGTTGCAGACCATTGAGCATCAGCTTCAGCAGGGTGGTCTTGCCGGTACCGTTGGCGCCGAGCAGGCCGATACGGTCGCCGCGCTGCAGGACCATCGAGAAGTCCTTGATCAGGTACGGACCGTCCGGGTGATGGAAGCTGACATTTTCCAACACCATCACTTGCTTGCCGGACTTGTCGGCAGTTTCCAGCTGGATATTCGCCTTGCCGGTCCGCTCGCGACGCTCGCTGCGCTCAACACGCAGGGCTTTCAAAGCGCGCACACGGCCTTCGTTACGGGTCCGACGAGCTTTGATGCCCTGACGGATCCACACTTCTTCCTGAGCCAGACGCTTGTCGAACAGCGCGTTGGCGGTTTCTTCCGCGGCCAGCGCAGCTTCTTTGTGCACGAGGAAGCTGGCGTAGTCGCCGTTCCAGTCGATCAGGCCGCCGCGATCCAGTTCGAGGATGCGCGTGGCGAGGTTCTGCAGGAAAGAACGGTCGTGCGTGATGAACAGCACGGCGCCCTGGAAATCCTTCAGCGCTTCTTCGAGCCAGGCAATCGCACCGATGTCCAGGTGGTTGGTCGGTTCGTCGAGCAGCAGCAGATCCGGTTCCGAGACCAGCGCCTGCGCCAGCAGCACGCGACGGCGCCAGCCGCCGGACAACTCGGCGAGGGTCTTGTCGGCCGGCAGTTGCAGGCGGCTCAGAGTGCTGTCGACCAGGGTCTGCAAGCGCCAGCCGTCACGGGCTTCGAGGTCATGCTGAACGTGCATCAGCTTGTCCAGATCGGCGTCGGTGACGATGTTCTGGCTCAGGTGATGATATTCGGCGAGCAAGGCGCCAACGCCGTCGAGACCTTCGGCAACCACGTCGAATACGGTCCGCCCGTCGGCCACCGGCAATTCTTGCGGCAATTCGCCGATTTTCAGACCGGGGGCACGCCACACCGAGCCGTCATCGGGCTTCTGGTCGCCCTTGACTAGTTTCATCATGCTGGATTTGCCAGTGCCGTTGCGGCCGATGATGCACACCCGCTCACCACGGGCGATCTGCCAGGACACCTTGTCCAACAACGGCATCGCGCCGAATGCAAGGGACACATCGCTGAATTTGAGCAGGGTCATGAGCTTCTCCAAAAACCGGGCGCGCATTCTACCTGAGTTAGGCTCTCAGCAGGCCGGCAATTTGTCTGCCGAAGCACTCTGCACAACATTTGTTGCGAACTTGTGCTGCAAGACCGGCAAAGCTTTCGCCCGTTGCTGGCAAAAGGCTAAGCTACAGACAATTCAGTGCTGGCCGCGGCCGGTGCTTGTCATGATTTCTCTGCCCGGATGTCTCATGCGCAGTCGCCTTTTCAGTGTCTTGTCCTGTTTGCTACTTACCGCCGCTGCCGCTCAATCCGCCCAGGCGGTGGACCTGTCCACCCAACGCCAGTATTACGATGAAGCCAAGCGTGCCTTGGCCAAGGGCGATACCGGCCCGTACTTCCGTTATAGCCAGGCCCTCGCCGATTACCCGCTGGAACCGTATCTGGCCTACGACGAACTTACCGCGCGTCTGAAAACCGCGAGCAACGCCGAAATCGAGAAGTTCCTCGCCGAGCACGGCGACCTGCCGCAGGCCAACTGGATGAAACTGCGCTGGTTGCGCTGGCTCGCCGACCGTGGCGACTGGGCTACTTTCACCAAATATTACGACCCTAAACTCAACTTCACCGAACTGGACTGCCTCAATGCGCAGTTCCAGATCAGCAGCGGCCACAAGGCCGAGGGCTATGCCAACGCCGACAAACTGTGGCTGACCGGTAAATCGCAACCGGCTGCCTGTGACGGGCTGTTCGGCATCTGGGCCGCCGACGGCCAGTTGACCGAACAGAAACGCTGGGAACGCACCAAACTCGCCGCCCAGGCGCGCAACTATCCACTGGCCAACAGTCTGGTCAACGGCCTGACCACCCTCGCCCCGCGCGGTCGGCTGCTGGTAGATGTGGCGCAGAAACCCGAGCTGCTCAATCAGCCGTCGCGCTTCACCCCGGCCGACGAGCCGATGTCCGACGTGGTCAGCCTCGGCCTGCGCCGCCTCGCCCGTCAGGATCCGGACAAGGCCATGGCCCTGCTCGACGGATACGCCAGCAGCATGCATTTCTCCCGTGACGAGAAAGTCGCAATTGCCCGGGAAATCGGCCTGACCCTGGCCCGGCGTTTCGACAGCCGCGCGCTGGACGTGATGACCAAATACGATCCTGAACTGCGTGACAACACCGTGTCCGAATGGCGCCTGCGTTTGCTGCTGCGCCTGGCACGCTGGGACGATGCGTATCAGTTGACTCGTCGTCTGCCACAGGATCTGGCGACCACCAACCGCTGGCGTTACTGGCAGGCCCGCAGCCTGGAACTGGCGCAACCGCAGAACCCGGAAGCGCAGACCCTGTACAAGAATCTGGCGAAGGAACGCGACTTCTACGGTTTCCTCGCTGCCGACCGCTCGCAACTGCCTTACTCGCTGATGAACAAGCCGCTAGTACTCAGTCAGGCGACCATCAACAAGGTGCGCAACACTCCCGGCGTGCGGCGCGCGCTGGAATTCCATGCGCGTGGGCAGATCGTTGACGGGCGCCGCGAGTGGTATCACGTCAGTCGCCATTTCAATCGTGACGAAATGGTCGCTCAGGCCAAACTGGCCTACGACCTGAAATGGTATTTCCCGGCCATCCGCACCATCAGTCAGGCGCAATACTGGGACGACCTGGATATCCGCTTCCCGATGGCCCACCGCGACACCCTGGTGCGTGAAGCCAAGACGCGCGGCCTGCACTCAAGCTGGGTGTTCGCCATCACCCGCCAGGAAAGTGCCTTCATGGACGACGCCCGCTCCGGCGTTGGTGCCAGCGGTCTGATGCAGTTGATGCCCGGCACTGCCAAGGAAACCGCACGCAAGTTCAGCATCCCGCTGGCCTCGCCGCAACAAGTGCTCGATCCGGACAAGAACATCCAGCTCGGCGCCGCTTACCTGAGCCAGGTACACAGCCAGTTCAACGGCAACCGCGTGCTCGCCTCCGCCGCCTACAACGCCGGCCCCGGCCGCGTGCGCCAGTGGCTGCGCGGTGCCGATCACCTGAGCTTCGACGTGTGGGTGGAAAGCATCCCGTTCGACGAAACCCGCCAGTACGTGCAAAACGTGCTGTCATACTCGGTGATCTACGGGCAGAAGCTCAATTCGCCGCAGCCGCTGGTGGACTGGCATGAGCGGTATTTCGACGATCAATGACAGGTGCTGAATACCTGAAATGAAAAATGCCCGCATCAATCGATGCGGGCATTTTTTTTGCCGTCAGCAAAGATCTGCGGCAGTTCTACACCGCCACCGCATGCCCGTCGTTGAACTGCAGCGCTGCCAACCGGGCATACAGCGGATTGCTTACGATCAGTTCCTGATGGGTACCGATGGCCACTAGGCTACCCTGATCCATCACCGCGATCCGGTCGGCGTTTTTCACTGTGGCCAGGCGATGCGCGATTACCAATGTGGTGCGATTTTGCATCAGGCTTGGCAACGCTTCCTGAATCAAGTGTTCGCTCTGCGCATCGAGGGCGCTGGTGGCTTCGTCCAGCAGCAGAATCGGCGCATCCACCAGCAACGCGCGGGCAATCGCCAGGCGTTGACGCTGGCCGCCGGAAAGTCCGAGGCCGGCGTCCCCCAAGTGGGTCTGATAGCCATTGGGCATCTTCTCGATGAAGTCATGGGCGTGGGCAATTCTTGCCGCTTCCTTGACCTGTTCCAGCGTCGCATCTGCATTGCCGTAACGAATATTCTCTTCGACGCTGCCGAAAAACAGCGCAGGCGATTGCGAGACCAGGGCGAAATTGCGCCGCAGATCCAGCGGGTCGAGGCTGGTCAGCGGCACACCATCTATCAGGATCCGGCCTTCAAGCGGGTCGTAGAAGCGCAACAGCAAGTCATACACCGTGGACTTGCCGGCCCCGGATGGCCCGACAAGGGCCAGGGTCTCGCCGGCCCTGATGGTCAGGCTCAAGCCGTTGACGGCGTAGCTGTCCGGACGTGACGGGTAGGAGAAACGCACATTCTGCAATTGCAGCTCGCCCTTGATCCGTTCTGGCAATGTCACCAGTCCGATGCTCGGTGGCTGGATGATGTTCTGCGAACTGAGCAGTTCCGCAATGCGCTCAGCGGCACCCGCCGCACGCTGCAACTCGCCGATGACTTCACTCAACGTGCCGATCGCACTGCCGACGATCAGGCTGTAGAAAACGAACGCTGCCAGCTCACCACCGGTAATGCGCCCTGCAATCACGTCCATGCCGCCGACCCACAACATCACCGCTACCGCGCCGAGCACCAGCACGATCACCACGGTGATCATCCAGGAGCGCTGAAAGATGCGCTTGCGCGCGGTATCGAACGCGTCCTCGACCGTCGTGGCAAAACGCCGCTCGTCCTGCACCTGATGGTTGTAGGCCTGCACGGTCTTGATCTGGCCAAGGGTCTCGGAAACATAGCTGCCGATGTCGGCGACCCGATCCTGGCTCAACCGCGACAGATTGCGCACGCGCCGACCGAAAATCAGAATCGGCGCGACCACGAACGGCAAGGCAATCACCACGATGCTGGTGAGTTTCGGGTTGGTGATAAACAGCAGGACCACCCCGCCGATCACCATCAACAGGTTGCGCAAAAACATCGACAGTGACGAGCCGATCACCGATTGCAGCAACGTGGTGTCGGCAGTCAGTCGGGACTGGATCTCCGAACTGCGGTTGTTTTCGTAAAACCCGGGATGCAGGTACACCAGATGGTTGAACACCTCGCGCCGGATATCCGCCACACAGCGCTCACCGATCCACGATACCCAGTAAAACCGTGCAAACGTGCCGACCGCCAGGCCCAGTACCATCAGCATGAAGATGCCGATGCTCTGGTTCAGTTGGTGCGGCGACTGCGTCATGAAGCCCCGATCAACCAGCAATTTGATCCCCTGCCCCATCGACAAAGTGACCGCCGCGGTGACGATCAGCGCCAGCAGTGCAGCGCCGACTTGCCAACGATAAGGCGCCAGAAACCGGCTGGTCAGGCTCAGCGCTCGACGGTGCCGGGAAGAAAGCTTCGAGATCATTCAGGTACACATCCGTGTTGATGAAAGGGCTAGCCTAAACCTTCTATGGGGCGGAACTCTGTAAATCACAATGAGTCAGGTTAAATATGCCCCCAAAGACTAGGCCATAGTTGCTATCGGTCTAATGTCCCGGTTGAGACGAGCGGTCATTTCTGTTGGACTGGAGGTGCCGCTTTTGACAGACCCAAGGGTGTTGTCACAGCCTGGTCACGTGGCGGTTTTAATCTACGTGCACAACCTGATGAGGAGACAGGCCATGTCCTTGCAACACAGCAGCGATGACAAGATTCAAGTGATCCGCACCAAGCCCGGCCAACCTCTGGGTTGCTCGATTATCGACAAGGATGGGCGTGAAGTACCGATCACTGAAGACATGATCCAGGACGCGTGCCGCGAACTGGAGAAGCGATTGGTCAAGCCTGCCGAACAAAAGTGATATAGCCACCGTCTTCCTGACCCGGCCCCTGTTTGGCCGGGTTTTTTCTGCCCACAAATTGACGATTGTGGTGCAACCATCGCGGGCAAGCCCGCTCTCACAGGTCCAGTGGTCAGTTCAGATCTTGCATAAAACGGGGAACCTGTGGGAGCTGGCTTGCCAGCGATAAAGCCAATTTTATTTCTAGACCGCCACCGCCCCCAGCGCCGCCACAATCTTTTGCAACTGCGGCGAATCCCCGTCGATCCGCACCTTCAGCCCCTCGATCTCGCGTCGTACCGGATATTGCTTGCGCAACACATCGAACGCCGCACGCTGCTCGCCGACATTGCCTACAAGACTGCGACGAAAATCCGCGTCATCGCGGCGCGGGTCATACACCCCGCGGCACAGCATCGCCAGCGCCCAGGCCGGATCGCTGTCGGCGTGCAGGGTCACTTCTGACAGCCACGGTGCCGGCAACAGGTCACTGAGCTGGATGCTCGGCGGCTGAACGATAAACTCGCAATAAGCCTGATAGATCTGCGCCGTCCCGCGCTGTTTGCCATCGAGGCTGTAACCGGCAATGTGCGGCGTGGCGAGCACGCAGAGTTCGGCGAGGGCGACATCGACTTCAGGCTCGGCTTCCCAGACGTCGAGCACCGCTTGCAGGTCTTCGCGCTCCAGCAGCACGTTGCGCAACGCAGCGTTATCCACCACCGGTCCACGCGCGGCATTGATCAGCCAGGTGCCGGGTTGGAGCTGTTGCAAACGCTGCTCGTCAAACAGATGCCAGGTCGCGCCCTCGCCGGTACGGGTCAGCGGCGTGTGCAGGCTGATCACGTCGCACTGCTCGATGATTTGCTCAAGGCTGACGTAATCGCCGCCCTCGGCTGCCTGACGCGGCGGGTCGCAGACTTTGACATTCCAGCCCAGCCCCTTGAGGACCTTGATCAGCCGCCCACCAACTTCACCGGCGCCGATCACACCGTACGTACGTTGCGGCAAATCAACGCCTTCGATTTCCGCCAGGGTCATCAGGCTGCCAAGCACGTAATCGACCACGCCTCGCGCATTGCAACCGGGTGCGCTGGACCAGGTGATACCGGCCTCGTTGAAATAATCGAGATCCAGGTGATCGGTACCAATGGTGCAGGTGCCGACGAAACGCACTTTGCTGCCTTCGAGCAACGCGCGGTTGACGTTGGTCACCGAGCGCACCAGCAACACATCGGCCTGCTCGACCGTTGCACGATCGATGGAACGGCCCGGCACCCGGCGGATCTCGCCGAAACCGGCAAAAAAGGCATCGAGCAGCGGAATATTTTCGTCGGCAACAATCAGCATGGCGGGCTCCTTGAGGGGATCGGCAGTTTAGGTGCAGATCCACCGTTGGGCCAGCGCCACAGTGGATGGCATCGATGATTACAAATCCGCAACAGAGGATTTTTCCTGACTGTCACGTCAGCGGCGTAGAATGCGGCGCCTTGCGCATCAACACCTGTGGACGCTTTGCCTGTGAATTCTGTTACTGATCAACCTCTCGCTGCCTCACTCACCCGCCCCGCGCGAATTCGCCTGGAGTTCAGGAACCTGCTCACCCTGGCCTTGCCGATCATCATCGCGCAACTGGCGACTACCGCGATGGGCTTCGTCGATGCGGTGATGGCCGGCCGCGTCGGGCCGAAAGATCTGGCGGCGGTAGCGCTGGGCAACTCGATCTGGGTCCCGGTGTTTCTGCTGATGACCGGCACCCTGCTGGCCACCACGCCGAAAGTCGCCCAGCGTTTTGGCGCTGGCACCCACAGCGAGATCGGCCCGATCGTGCGTCAGGCGCTGTGGCTGGCGCTGGTGGTGGGCCTGATCGCGACAGCGATGCTGGTCGCCGCCGAACCGGTGCTGCACCTGATGAAGGTCGATCCCGAGCTGATCGGCCCGTGCATGCAATACCTGCACGGCATTGCCAGCGGCCTGCCAGCGGTGGCGTTCTATCACGTGCTGCGCTGCACCAGTGACGGCATCGGCCGCACTCGCCCGGCGATGGTGCTGGGGCTGTGCGGTCTGGCGCTGAACATTCCGCTGAACTACATCTTCATCTATGGTCACTTCGGCGTGCCGGCCATGGGCGGCGTGGGTTGCGGTTGGGCCACGGCAATCGTGATGTGGGTCATGGCGCTGGGGCTGGCCGGTTACGAGCGCTGGGCGCCGGCCTATCGTTCGAGCGAGATCTTCAGCCGCTTCGACTGGCCACAATGGGCGGTGATCAAGCGTCTGCTGGCGATCGGTCTGCCGATTGGCATCGCGGTGTTTGCCGAGTCGAGCATCTTTGCGGTGATCGCCCTGCTGATCGGCAGCCTTGGCGCCACCGTGGTGGCCGGGCATCAGATCGCGCTGAACGTCAGCTCGCTGGTGTTCATGATTCCGTATTCGCTAGGTATGGCGGTGACCGTACGCGTCGGCCAGGCCTTGGGCCGTGAAGAGCCGCGTGAAGCACGCTTTGCCGCCGGTGTCGGCATGGGGACTGCGTTGGCTTACGCCTGTATTTCGGCGAGCATGATGCTGTTGCTGCGCGAGCCGATTGCGTCGATCTATACGGCTGATCCGACGGTGATCCACATCGCGGCGATGCTGATTGTGTACTCGGCGCTGTTTCAGTTTTCCGATGCGATCCAAGTGACGGCTGCCGGAGCTCTGCGCGGTTATCAGGACACCCGGGTGACGATGATCCTGACCCTGTTCGCCTACTGGGGCATCGGCCTGCCGGTGGGTTACGCCCTCGGCCTGACCGACTGGCTCGGCGAACCGCGTGGCCCGAGCGGCTTGTGGCAGGGTTTGATCGTCGGTTTGAGCTGCGCGGCACTCATGCTGTCGATCCGCCTGACCCGCAGTGCGCGCAAGCGTATTCGGATCAGTCGCAGCGCCGGCTAAAACCCTTACGCAGGACAAAAAAATGTGGGAGCGGGCTTACTCGCGAAAGCGGTGTTTCAGTCGACATTTACAGTGACTGACACACCGCCTTCGCGAGCAAGCCCGCTCCCACATTGGTATTTGCGTTTGCCTGAGGGTCAGGCTTGTTTCTTGCGGATCCAGTACAGATAAGTACCGGCCTCTTCGTGCTGCCCCACCAGTTCATGGTCGAGAAACACGCAGAACTTGGGAATGTCGCGACGGGTAGAGGGATCGGTGGCAATCACCTTGAGCAGGCCGCCAGGTACCAGGTCTCGGATGTGCTGGTGCAGCATCATCACCGGCTCCGGGCAATTGAGGCCGGTGGCGTCGAGGGTGCCGTCGACCGGGGTATCGATCATTTCACTCATGATTCACTCCTGAAACTGGCCGGCATTGTCGCGCATTGCCGGGTGCTCAGTCATCTGTAGCGAGGGGATTTATCCCTGATGGCTTGCGGGGCGGCCCCAAAGACTGGGGATGCGCTGCATCCCATCGGGGATAAATCCCCTCACCACAGAGATCATTCCCACAGGGTTTAGTGGTGACTTAGCGGGATTTGGTTTTCTTGATGTCATGCCGACGCAGATGGCAGGTCACTTCCTCGCGGTCGTGATACAGCTGCTTGCAGCCAATATCCACCTTGATCCCGCGCGCCTTGAAGCCATCGGCGATGCGTTCGAGCAAGCGCTTCACTTCGGCATAGCGCTGTTTCATCGGCAGTTTGAGGTTGACCACCGCTTCGCGGCAATGGCCCTCGCCGATCCACTCTTCAAGCATCGCCGCGTTGCGCGCCGGCTTCTCGACGATGTCGCAGACCATCCAATCCACCGGCTGCTTGGGCTTGAAGGTGAAACCGTCGGCCATCAAGTGCTGCACCAGCCCGGTGTCCATCAGGCTTTCAGCCATCGGGCCGTTGTCGATGGCGGTCACCAGCATGCCACGGTTGACCAGTTGCCAGGTCCAGCCACCCGGTGCGGCGCCGAGGTCGACACCGGTCATGTCGCTGTGCAGACGCTCGTCCCACTGATCACGCGGGATGAAGTGGTGCCAGGCCTCCTCCAGTTTCAAAGTCGAACGGCTGGGTGCCTCGCGCGGAAACTTCAGGCGCGGAATGCCCATCGGCCACATCGCCGAGTTGCCGGCATCCGCCATGCCGAGGAACACTTCGCGACCACTTTTGAAGGTCAGCAGCAGGCGCGGTTTGCTCGCGTCGTCCACCAGTTTGCCGGCGCCGGTCAGCGCCTTGCGCAGCGGCCCTTCGAATTTCTTGCAGAAGTTCGACAATTCTTTACCGTCGTTGGTGTCGACCACTTCCAGCCACAGGCTGCCGCAGACCGGGAAGTCCGCCATGTGCTCGAGGATCACGCTGATACGGTCGGTTTCCGGCAGATTGATGAAGACGCCACGCGCCCATTGCCGCGGGAAAATCAGCTCGGCAAAGCGTTGGCCGCGCATCAGGCGCTCGGCGCCGTCTGCTTCGGTGCAGACAAACTCGGCGTACGCGGTGGCCGGTTTGGCCTTGGCGTAACCGGCGACGTTGAGTTGGGCGGCGAGGTCGGAAATCTCCGAACAGACTTCGCCTTCGAAGCCTGGCCGGCAATGCATGAATAGGGTGTTCATTCTTACTCCTGGGCAGAGGGCGGACATTCGGCCCCTGCACGCTGCTCAAGCCTTGCGGTGAAGCAAAGCCTGTCACGAAAACCGGCGCATGATAGCCGATGTCGGAACCTTGGACTTGCCCATAGAGTCCAGTTATTAGCCAGCTACTGAAAACAGGGCTACGTTGATAGCTCTGCCCGTCCCCTCAATCCGTAGCCGTGCGGATTCAAAGGAGTGATCGTAATGCCGTCCCTCGATAGTCTGAAGACCCTTAAAACTCTACAAGTCGACGATAAGACCTACCACTATTTCAGCCTGCCCGATGCCGCCAAGAGCCTTGGCAATATCGACCAGCTACCGATGTCGCTGAAAGTCCTGCTGGAAAACCTGCTGCGCTGGGAAGATGAAAAAACTGTCACTGGCGCCGACCTCAAGGCCATCGCTGCCTGGCTCAAGGAGCGCCGCTCCGACCGGGAAATCCAGTACCGCCCGGCCCGTGTATTGATGCAAGATTTTACCGGTGTACCTGCGGTAGTGGATCTCGCCGCGATGCGCGCCGCCATGGCCAAGGCCGGCGGTGATCCGCAGCGAATCAACCCGCTGTCGCCGGTGGATCTGGTGATCGACCACTCGGTGATGGTCGACAAATTCGCCACCCCGAGCGCCTTCGAACAGAACGTCGACATAGAGATGCAGCGCAACGGCGAGCGTTATGCGTTCCTGCGCTGGGGTCAGAGCGCCTTCGACAACTTCAGCGTGGTGCCGCCGGGTACCGGGATCTGCCACCAGGTCAACCTCGAATACCTCGGGCGCACGGTATGGACCAAGGATGAGGACGGCCGCACCTACGCCTTTCCCGACACGTTGGTCGGCACCGACTCCCACACCACCATGATCAACGGCCTCGGCGTACTTGGCTGGGGCGTCGGCGGGATCGAGGCGGAAGCGGCGATGCTCGGACAACCGGTATCGATGCTGATTCCGGAAGTGATCGGTTTCAAACTCACCGGCAAACTCAAGGAAGGCATCACCGCCACCGACCTGGTGCTGACCGTCACGCAGATGCTGCGCAAGAAAGGTGTGGTCGGCAAATTCGTCGAATTCTACGGTGACGGTCTCGCCGATCTGCCACTGGCCGACCGCGCGACCATCGCCAACATGGCCCCGGAATACGGCGCGACCTGCGGCTTCTTCCCGGTCGATGACGTAACCCTCGAATACCTGCGCCTGTCCGGTCGCCCGGCCGAAGTGGTGAAACTGGTCGAGGCCTACACCAAGGCTCAGGGCCTGTGGCGCCTGCCCGGTCAGGAACCGGTGTTCACCGACAGCCTGGCGCTGGACATGGGCAGCGTCGAAGCCAGCCTTGCCGGGCCAAAGCGCCCGCAGGATCGGGTTTCGCTGCCGAACGTGGCGCAGGCCTTCAGTGACTTCATGGACCTGCAATTCAAGCCCACCAGCAAGGAAGAAGGTCGCCTGGAAAGCGAGGGTGGTGGTGGCGTGGCCGTGGGTAACGCCGATCTGGTCGGCGAAACCGAGTACGAATACGAAGGCCACACCTATCGCCTGAAAAACGGCGCGGTGGTGATTGCCGCGATCACCTCCTGCACCAACACCTCAAACCCGAGCGTGATGATGGCGGCCGGTCTGCTAGCGAAAAAAGCCGTGGAGAAAGGCCTGACCCGCAAGCCGTGGGTGAAGAGTTCGCTGGCACCCGGTTCGAAAGTGGTCACCGACTACTACAAGGCGGCGGGGCTGACGCAATACCTTGATCAACTCGGGTTCTCGTTGGTCGGTTATGGCTGCACCACCTGTATCGGCAACTCCGGGCCGTTGCCGGAGCCGATCGAAAAAGCCATTCAGAAAGCCGACCTCACCGTGGCGTCGGTGCTCTCCGGCAACCGCAACTTCGAAGGACGGGTGCATCCGCTGGTCAAGACCAACTGGCTGGCCTCGCCACCGCTGGTGGTCGCCTACGCCTTGGCCGGCAGCGTGCGCACCGACATCAGCACTGAACCGCTGGGTAACGACCAGCAAGGCAATCCGGTTTACCTGCGCGACATCTGGCCGAGCAGCAAGGAAATCGCCGAGGCGGTGAATCAGGTGAACACCGCGATGTTCCACAAGGAATACGCCGAAGTGTTTGCCGGCGACGAGCAATGGCAAGCGATCCAGGTGCCGCAGGCCGCCACCTATGTGTGGCAGGACGATTCGACCTACATCCAGCATCCACCGTTCTTCGACGACATTTCCGGACCGTTGCCGGTGATCACCGACGTCAAGGGCGCGCGGGTTCTGGCGCTGTTGGGCGATTCGGTAACCACTGACCACATCTCCCCTGCAGGTAACATCAAAGCTGACAGTCCGGCCGGGCGCTATCTGCGCGAAAAAGGCGTGGAGCCGCGGGACTTCAACTCCTATGGCTCACGGCGTGGCAACCACGAAGTGATGATGCGCGGCACATTCGCCAACATCCGCATTCGTAACGAGATGCTCGGCGGCGAAGAAGGTGGCAACACAATCTACATCCCGAGCGGCGAGAAAATGCCGATTTATGATGCCGCCATGCTGTATCAGGCCTCGGGCACGCCGCTGGTGGTGATCGCCGGTCAGGAATACGGTACCGGCTCCAGCCGTGACTGGGCGGCCAAAGGCACCAACCTGCTGGGCGTCAAAGCGGTGATCGCTGAAAGCTTCGAGCGTATCCACCGTTCCAACCTGGTGGGCATGGGCGTGTTGCCGCTGCAGTTCAAGCTCGATCAGAACCGCAAGAGCCTGAACCTCACCGGCAAGGAAACCCTGGATATTCAGGGCCTGACCGGTGTCGAGCTGACCCCGCGCATGAACCTGACTCTGGTGATCACCCGTGAAGACGGGCGCCAAGAGAAAATCGAGGTGCTGTGCCGCATCGATACATTGAATGAGGTGGAGTACTTCAAGTCCGGCGGGATTCTGCACTACGTGTTGCGGCAGCTGATCGCCTCTTGATTGCTTGATTCCTGTGGTGAGGGGATTCATCCCCGATGGACTGCGCAGCAGGCCCTTTTTTGAGGTCGCTTCGCTACCCATCGGGGATAAATCCCCTCGCTACAGGTGCTCGACACAAGCCTTCAGCGCTTTTGTACAGGCGAAAAAAAACCCGCCGAAGCGGGTTTTTCCCAAGACCATTATCGACTCCCTGTCGGCAGCGATCCTTGCTATGGTCGATCATCCGTGATCCTGAAACACTCCCTGTGTCTCAGTTGATGGGTGTAGATTACGCCGTGGATCCAATCGGCAATAGTCGCAAAAGCTACCACCGCGTGTAAGACATTCGCTATACCAGCCCTTCCGAAAACCCTTAGCCCTCTCAGTCATCCAGCAGGCAAGCGGCGATTTGCGCGACCTGCAGCTGTTGGGCAGCCTGTTGCTGCGCATCGTCCTCCAAGAACCAGGCGGCCGACAATCCGGCAAACGCCAGCACCCATTGCAGCAAGCGTCGGCGATCAAGCCCGGACGCCTCGACGATCACCTCGACCTGCCGGCGCAATCGCTGTGAATCGCCAGCCGTCGGCAAGTCCGGGTTGCAGATCAGGTTGGCGTAGTCATAACCGCGCTCGCCACGTATTCGTTTGGGATCAATAGCGAGCCAGCCGTGTGCAGCGAAATCGAGAACATTGTCGTGGTGCATGTCACCGTGCAGCACCACCACGTCCTGCGGATCTGCGAGCAAGGCTTCAGCCGCTCGCAGGCTCAGGGCATAGGTCCCGCCATGTTCGGCCGCTGCCACGCGCAGCGAGGCGAACCACGGTGCCAGCTCCACCAGCGGCGGTGGCGGCGTCGGGCGCGGCGCATGCAAGCGCGCTAGTGTCGTGCACATGATCTGCGTGGCTTCGTCGTCTTCACCGTTGAGCGCCATGTGCATCAACGAACGCCGGCCCATGGCCCGTTCCAGCAACAAACCTTCCTCGTGATGGGCCAGCACCTGCGCTGCGCCCTCACCGTCCCACCAAGTCATCAGTCGATTGCCGAATTGCTCGTCGGTATCCAGCGCAACCTTGAGCATGGCCGGCGTTTCGCCAAAACGCACCGGCAACAGACGGCTGCCGAGGGTGATGATCGGCTCACCGTCCGGCACCAGCGCCCAGCGTTGCAACCAGGGTTCGAAGATTGCGCAGTCAGTCACCGTCACGCTCGCGCGCCTTCGCGCTTTCGGCGAGAAACTGTTCAAGTCGACTCAGCTGTTCCTCCCAGCCACGGCTGTCCATGTAATACGCCTCCTTCTGTCGTACATCGGGAATGTGCGCGAAGCCGGACTCGGACACTTTGAGCAAAGTGCCGCCCTCGTAATCCTGCAGCTCGAACTTGACCAGCGTCGTCGGCTCCTGTGAATAGTCGATCTTTGGATTGACTGCGTAGGGGTGCCAGCGAAACGAAAACAACTGCTGTGGCTCGACCCGCTCGACGAGCACGTTCCACAACACGTGTTCATAACCAGGATACGTGACCTGCCCTTGCGTCCATTCCCCGGCAATGAACCGCCTGCCCTCCAGCGCCACACCAAACCACTGGCCAAAAGCCTCGGCATCGACCAATGCGCGCCAGACATAAGAACGCGGCGCCTTCAGCGTGATTTTGCGTTCGAAACTATTGGGTACCGGTTTCATAAGTCACCTCCTGTTTTGAACAGTAGGCTTGTATGACCACATGTCCAACCTGAAGTTGTATCAAAGGGCTGCACCTGTTCAGTCCAAAGGAAACATTCGGCGGCATTTCCGATCGTTGAATGAGTGAATGACTGACGCAACCCTCTCGCTGAACCTGTTACCTTTTCCAGCGAAATGGAAACAAACAAGGACGAAGCATGCAGCCATCTCTATCCGAACGTTATCGCGGCGCTCTGCTCGGTCTCGCTTGCGGCGACGCCGTCGGCACCACGGTGGAGTTCAAGCCACGAGGCTCATTCCAGCCGCTGACGGACATGGTCGGCGGTGGCCCCTTTCACTTGAAGCCCGGACAATGGACGGATGACACCTCGATGGCGCTGTGCCTGGCGGAGAGTCTTCTGAGCAAAAACACATTCGATGCGGCGGACCAGATGGGACGCTATCTGAACTGGTGGCGGTGGGGATATCTCAGCTCGACGGGGGATTGTTTCGATATTGGAATGACCGTCAGTCAGGCACTGTCGCAGTATCAGCAAACCGGTCAGCCCTTTGCCGGGTCAACCGACCCGTTTACCGCCGGCAACGGCTCGCTCATGCGTTTGGCGCCGGTGGTGCTGTTTTTCTTCCCTGACGTCCAGCAGATTCGCCAGTTCGCCAGCGACAGTTCGCGGACAACCCACGCGGCCCCTGAAGCCATCGAATGCTGTCAATTGTTTGCCGAACTGATCGCCAACGCGCTGTTCGGTACCTGCAAAAACGAACTGTGCAGGCTGCCGCGCTCAGCTTTCACTGAGCCTAAAATTGCCGCGATTGCTCGGGGAGATTATCTGGCCAAATCAGTCAATGATATCCGTGGCAGCGGCTACAGCGTTGAGTCGTTGGAAGCCGCGCTGTGGTGTTTTCATCACACCGACAGTTTTACAGCGGCGATTCTGCAAGCCGCCAACCTCGGCGATGATGCTGACACCACTGCCGCGATCGTCGGTCAATTGGCCGGGGCCTATTATGGCGTTCGGGCGATTCCTGCTCACTGGCTGGAAATACTTCATGACGGCGAGGAGATTGCAGCCACAGCGGATCGCCTGCTCGAAGCCTCCCGACTGCGCGTTCCTGAATAGAAGCACCACAGCCGCTAAACTGCTCTGCACTTTCATCCGACACAGTGAGATTAACCATGTTCCAACGCCTGCTCCTGGCCCTGACACCCGTCCTGTTCACGCCTCTCGCCCACGCGGCCGTCGACTGCGCCAACGCCAGCGATCAGGCCACCATGAACCAGTGCGCCGGGCAGGAATTCAAGGCAGCGGACAAGCAGCTGAACGCGGTGTATCAGCAGATCACCGGTCGTTTGAAGGACAACGCCGACGCCAAAAAGCTGCTGGTGAGCGCGCAGCGGGCGTGGATCGGCTTTCGTGATGCCGAATGCAAGTTTTCCGCGTCCGGTGTGGACGGCGGGAGTGTTTATCCATTGATTTACAGCAATTGCCTGACCGAGGTGACCAAGGTGCGGGTCGAGGCGCTGAAGCAGTATTTGAAGTGTCAGGAAGGTGACATGAGTTGCCCGGTGCCAGGGGCCTGATGTAGCAGGGGTTTCAGTTTCGCCGACAGGTTTGTTGATTCCCCACTCGGAGCACCTGTCGGCGCGCTGGCCAGCCTACCGACTCCCCGCACCATTGCGAGCGACCATGCGGAGCCGGATCAGAAGAGGATACCAAAACAACAAAATCAAAATTAATTATTGTTATTAGATAATTTATCATCGAGAATTCGCTACCAAATTGTAGCAACCAGGAATTTTCATGAGTACTCACATCAACGGATTGGCGCTGCAGCGCATGCATTGGATCGGGCTGCTGGCAGCAATTCTCGTCTGGGTTCTGGGGGTAACGGAGGTCGGCGGCAACGCAACGATCTGGTTCTTCAAAAAGGATGAAATGCTGGCGGGCCTGCTCTATGCCTTTGCTGAGGGCTCGCCGCAATTGCTTGACCCGTTTGTCGAAGGCGCACTGCTTGATCCCGACACCTGGCTGTCATCAACGGTCACGGCGCTGATCGTCTTTCTGGATTTCCTGCCCGTGGTCCTGTCGGCTTACGCGTTATGGCTGACCGGTTTGTTCTTTTTGCGCTTGTCGCGCGGCGAAACCTGGACCGACCGCAACATCAGGGTCCTCTGGCGAGTAGGCGTGCTCTGCATCGTTTCTCCGGCAACCTACCCGCTAATAGAGACCTTGCAAGGTCTGGCGTTGTCGATAGATCTGCCGCCGGGGGATCGGATTTTCCAGTTCTCGATCGGCATGTCTTCCGCTTCTGCCTACGAAATAATCAAAGGCGTATTACTCTGTATTTTTTCAATTATCATGCGTGACGCAAAAGTACTCAGCGATGAGCAAAGCCAATACATATAGAACAATATAATGACCATTATTGTCCGCCTTGACGTAGTCATGGCCACGCAAAAAATTCGTTCAAAAGAGTTAGCCGCCCTGCTCGGGATCACCGAGGCGAATCTGTCATTGCTCAAAAACGGCAAAGTCAAAGGCGTGAAGATGGCAACTCTGGACAAGCTCTGCGCTGCGCTCGATTGCCAGCCGGGCGATCTGCTGGAATACCAGAAAGACTAGCCCGCTGGTGGCGGTTTATTTATCGCCCCCTCATCCGTTTAACTTTTATTCAATCCTTAGTTTCAAGGCGTCTTTGTCATGTCCCGTTATTTGTTCTGCGTCCTATTAATGCTGACCGCGTTGCTTGGCGGCTGCGCCACGCAAATAGACGTAGCACTCAACGCAATACCTGATCCGGACTATCAGTTCGATCGAAAGGCAACCGTGCTGGTGACCTCGGCCAACGGCGCCGATGAGAACGCACTGAATGCCCGCTACTATCTTCGCGACATGGTCAACGCACTGAAAGACAGAGGCTTTCAGGAGGTTTATACCGACGCCAGCCTGCCCAGGAATCACGCGCCGATCAAAATGACCGTCACTCTCGATATCGGCAGCCGGCAAGTGTCTTATCGCTATACCGCCACCGACTATGGGCAAGTTCCAACCAGCACTACGACCGTGTGCAAGAACGCCAAGAAGAAAGATGACCGACTGACCTGCACCAGTAAGCCCAATACAACCTATGGCCCGGTGGGAACGTCAGAGCGTATCGGCTACACCACCCTCAGTACCTTCACTGTCACCGCCCGGGATGAGGCGAGTAAGCGCACGGTGTATCTGCTGCGGGCGTCGTCTTATAACGAGGACTGTCAGGCCGCCAAGGTCGAAGCGTTTCTGGTCGAGCAAGGCCTGCAGAACCTGAACTTCCAGGACCGCATGCAACGCAACTACAGCGTCACGATGCCCGAGGGTTACAGCTGCAAGTAGTCAGTTGCCCAAACGTGAGAGCTTCACAGCTCAGCCGGCGTGAGGCGGTGCTGTGAAGCTGACTCGGGTTAGACGTGGGGATCACCCGGCGGCTTGGCCGGCGCCGCGTATTGCGGCTTGAGGTGGCCGTCCTGGTCCAGTAACCAGGCGTCCATGATCTGTCGCACCACAGGGCCGGCCACTCGACCACCGGCCTCACCGTTTTCGATCATCACCGAGATGGCGATCTTCGGGTGCTCTGCCGGAGCGAAACCAACAAACAAGGCGTTGTCGCGATGACGTTCGAGGGTTTTCTCGCGGTTGTAGCGCTCGCCCTGCTTGATCGCAACCACTTGCGCGGTACCACTCTTACCGGCAATGCGATACTGCGCACCTGCCGCTGCGGCGCGCGCGATACCTCGGGCATCGTGCATCACCATCTGCATCCCGTGGTTGACCTGATCCCAGTCACGCGGATTCTTCAGCAGAATGTTCGGCATCGGATGCTCGTCGACCGGCGCCACACCATCGACTGTCTTCGCCAGGTGCGGACGATTCCATACGCCCTTGTTGGCAATCAGTGCGGTGGCCTGAGCCAGTTGTAGCGGCGTGACCTGCATGTAACCCTGCCCAATCCCGAGGATCACCGTTTCCCCCGGGAACCAGGCCTGACGGCGCGTGGCACGCTTCCAGGCCTGAGACGGCATCAAACCGGGCGACTCTTCGAACATGTCCAGCGAGACCTTTTCGCCAAGGCCGAACATCGCCATGTAGTCGTGCAGGCGATCGATGCCGAGCTTGTGTGCCAGGTCGTAGAAGTAGGTGTCGTTGGAGCGCATGATTGCCGCGTCCATGTCCACCCAGCCATCGCCACTGTGGTTCCAGTTGCGGTACTTGTGATCGAAATCCGGGAGTTGGTAGTAGCCTGGGTCAAAGACGCGGGTCTGCGGCGTCACGACACCGGCATCGAGGCCGGCGATTGCCACTTCCGGCTTGATGGTCGAGCCCGGCGCATAGAGGCCGCGCAACACACGGTTGAACAGCGGGCGGTCGATGGAATCGCGTAGCGCCGAGTATTCCTTGGAGCTGATGCCAGTGACGAACAGGTTCGGGTCGAAACTCGGATTGCTGACCATGGCCAGCACTTCACCGGTGGACGGGTCTAGAGCCACCACCGAGCCACGTCGGTCGCCCAGTGCGGCTTCGGCAGCCTCCTGCAGTTTGACGTCGAGACTTAGAACGATGTTTTTGCCAGGCACCGGATCGGTGTGCTTGAGCACGCGTAGCACCCGGCCTTGGGCGTTGGTCTCAACCTCTTCATAACCGACGTGGCCATGCAGCTGCGCTTCATAGAAGCGTTCAATGCCGGTTTTACCGATTGATTGTGTGCCGCGGTACTCTACCGAATCGAGGGTCTTGGACTCTTTTTCGTTGATCCGGCCAACGTAGCCGATCGAATGCGCGAAATGCGCCCCCCACGGGTAATGCCGAACGAACTGCGGCTCGACATCGAGGCCAGGCAAACGGAACTCGTTAACCGCCAACACGGCGATTTGTTCCTCCGTCAGCTCGTAGAACAGTGTCACCGGGGTGAATGGGTGACGGGACTGCTTCAGGGCCTTATCGAAAACCGTACGATCTTCGGCGGGTAAATGCAGCAGATTAATTACCTCGTCCAGCTCCTGATTAACATCAGTGGCGCGTTCGCGGGTAATGATCAGGTTGTAACTGGGACGGTTATCAGCGAGCAGCACACCATTGCGATCGTAGATCAGGCCTCTTGTCGGCGGAATCGGCAAGACGTGCACGCGGTTGTTTTCAGAGATGGTCGAGTGGTAGTCGTATTCAACCACTTGCAGGATGTACAGGCGTACCACCAGAGCGCAACTGATGGCAAAGACGAACAGAGCGCAGGCGATCAACCGCTTGTTGACCAGACGCGTCTCTTTTTCGTGATCCTTGATCGGGATGGGTTCAGGCATTTCTACAGCAACTCTTTGACATAAATTGAGTGCCGATCCGTGGGCATGACATCAGTCCGTTAAAAAACGAGCTGCACCATACCAAAAACCGAGTGGTCACTTCAGAAGGATTTTCCCTAATGGCAGTCCCGGCGACGGTTGGAACTCTCGTGCCGTCTGACTCTGGCGAGAGGAGCACTTTCCTGCGGGCAAAACAAAACCCCAACTGCTTTCGCAATTGGGGTTTCGGAA
>NZ_JARVST010000013.1:0-127744 GCF_030209055.1 Pseudomonas sp. lyk4-TYG-107 | reverse complement strand
TTCCGAAACCCCAATTGCGAAAGCAGTTGGGGTTTTGTTTTGCCCGCAGGAAAGTTCCTACAGCCTGCGGTAGGCCCTTCCGGCTGTCACAGCCTGCCGACAGTGCTAAGGTTCTGCCTTGGCTTTTGTACTTTTCCAAGGAAGCTTTTATGCCGGACGCCTCGTCCCTCAACGCTGCATTCATGGTGGTCCAGAGCAATAGCCTGGACGAGCTGCGCAGCCTGGTGGTCAGCATCATGCGGCGCTACCCATTGGCTCCCTTGGAGAATGAAATCGCTCTGGTCCAAAGCAACGGTATCGCCCAATGGCTCAAGCTGGCATTGGCAGAAGATCCTGAAGAGGACGATCTCGGTGGTTGCGGAATAGCCGCTGCCATCGATGTGCAGCTTCCAGGCAGTTTCATGTGGCAGCTCTACCGTATGGTGTTGGGCCGAGACGAAATCCCCGCCACATCCTTGCTCGACAAAGCTCCCCTGACCTGGCGGCTGATGCGCCTGTTGCCGCAAGTGATTGATCGCCCCCATTTCGAACCGCTACAACGCTTCCTCACCCATGACACCGACTTGCGCAAGCGCTACCAGTTGTCCGAGCGCCTGGCAGACCTGTTTGACCAATATCAGGTGTATCGGGCCGACTGGCTCGAAGATTGGGCCGAGGGCCGGCATCAGTTACGTAATGTTCGAGGCGAGATAAAGCCACTGCCTCCAGTAAGTTGCTGGCAGGCTGAATTGTGGCGTGCTCTTTTGGAAGATGTCGGTGAGCAAGGCATGGCCCAGAGCCGCGCCGGTGTTCATCAACGATTTATCGAGTGCATAAATTCCCTCGAACATGCACCAGCAGGACTACCCTCGCGGGTGATCGTGTTCGGTATATCCTCGTTGCCCGCCCAGGTGCTTGAAGCGTTGGCCGGACTCGCACGTTTCAGTCAGGTGCTGTTGTGTGTACACAACCCTTGCCGACACCACTGGGCCGATATCGTCGCCGACAAGGATCTGCTGCGTCATCAATACAAGCGTCAGAGCCGCAAGAACGGCATGCCGGTCGTACTCGATCCTGAAACGTTGCACCAACATGCTCATCCGCTGCTCGCCGCCTGGGGCAAGCAAGGCCGCGACTATATCAACCTGCTCGACAGTTACGATGACCCCAACAGCTATCGCGCGGCGTTTCGTGATGGGCGCATTGATCTGTTCAGCGAAAATCAGCCACATAACATGCTCAACCAACTTCAGGACGACATCCTCGAGTTGCGGCCACTGAATGAAACGCGTGAGCGCTGGCCTGCCGTTGACTTGACGCAGGATGGGTCGATCCGCTTTCACATAGCCCACAGTGCCCAGCGCGAAGTGGAAATCCTTCACGATCAGTTACTCGCACGCTTCAGCGCTAATCCAGATCTGCGCCCACGAGATGTAATTGTGATGGTGCCGGACATCGACAGCTATGCGCCGCATATCCGGGCGGTGTTCGGACAACTGGATCGACATGATCCACGCTTCATTCCATTTACCTTGGCCGACCAGGGCCAGCGGGGCCGCGATCCGTTGCTGATTGCTGTCGAGCACCTGCTGAAGCTGCCCGATAGTCGTTTCCCGGTGAGCGAGATCCTCGATCTGCTCGACGTCCCTGCGTTGCGCGCCCGATTTGGCGTACAAGAGCGTGATTTGCCTACTCTGCATCGCTGGATCGAAGGAGCAGGCGTGCGCTGGGGAATGAACGCCGGGCAACGTGCCGGCCTGGGCTTGCCGGATGAGCTTGAACAGAACAGCTGGCATTTCGGTTTGCGGCGGATGTTGTTGGGGTACGCAGTTGGCAGCTCCAGCGCCTGTGCCGGTATCGAACCCTACGATGAAATCGGTGGTCTGGATGCTGCGTTGATCGGTCCGTTGGTTGCCCTGCTCGATGCATTGGAACTGGCCCGCCACGAACTCACTCAAGTCGCTCAGCCCAAGGTGTGGGGCCAGCGCCTGCAAATCCTGATGCAGCTGTTTTTCAAGGCCAGTAACGAGCACGACGATTATCTGCTCACGCAACTTGAGGAGTTGCGCGAAACCTGGCTGCAGACCTGTGAATCCGTTGGGTTGGTCGATGAATTGCCGCTGACGGTGGTTCGCGAAGCCTGGCTCGCGGGGCTGGATCAGGGGCGTCTGTCCCAGCGTTTTCTCGCCGGCGCAGTAAACTTTTGCACGCTGATGCCCATGCGGGCGATCCCGTTCAAGCTTGTCTGTTTGCTGGGGATGAACGATGGCGATTATCCCCGGGCGCAACCCCCGCTGGATTTCGACCTCATGGGCAGTGACTACCGGCCAGGGGACCGTTCCCGGCGTGAAGACGATCGCTATCTGTTGCTCGAGGCGCTCCTGTCTGCGCGCGATCAGCTGTACATCAGTTGGGTCGGACGCAGCATTCGCGACAACAGTGAACGGCCTGCTTCAGTGCTGATCGGGCAGTTGCGCGATCACCTCGCCAGTGGCTGGCGGTCGCTCGATGAGCATCAGGATCTGTTGACCTCCATGACCGAGGAGCATCCCCTGCAACCGTTCAGTTCGCGCTATTTCCATGACGGCGATCAACTATTCAGTTATGCCCGTGAATGGCAGGTTTTGCACCAGGTGCATGCGCCACAACATGAGATGGAGCTACTCGCGCCCCATGTTCAGGAGGAGCCGCTGAGTCTGGCTCTTCTGCAGGATTTCTTGCGTAACCCGGTCCGGCACTTTTTCACGCAGCGCCTCAAAGTGTACTTCGAGGCCGCCGAGGCGCCCCTGGCTGACGAAGAACCGTTCGTGCTGGACGCATTGCAACGCTACACACTGAGCGACAGCCTGCTCGAAGCCGCGCTCCGGCAGCCGGACAATATCAAACGGGCACTCGAAGATCAGGCGCGGCGTCTGCAAAACAGCGGATTGCTGCCCATGGCCGGCTTCGGCGAATGCCTGCAACGAGAGTTGATCGAGCCGTTACCGGACTTGCTGCAACGTTACCAACACCTTCTGGCGTTATGGCCGACACCATTGACCAGCGCGCTCCCGGTCAGTCTTGAGTTGCAGGGCGTGCGTGTTGAAGGCTGGCTCGCCGGTTTGCATCAACGCGCTGACGGTGGCGTGTTGTCGGTCACGACCATTCCCAACAGCATCGGCTCGATCAAAAGTCGGAAATGGCATCGGTTGATCAAGCCGTGGGTCAATCACCTGGTGGCCTGCGCCAGCGGACTTATCCTGACCACGGCACTGGTGGCGAGTGACGATACGCTGCTGCTTGAGCCGCTGGAGAAGGATCGAGCGGTTCGTTTTCTGGGTGATCTGCTGCTCGCCTGGCAAGCCGGCATGCGCCAGCCGTTGCCGATCGCGGTCAAGACAGCCTTTGCCTGGCTTGCGCAGACTGATCCGCTCAAGGCTGAGGCGGCTGCCAGAAAAGCCTACGAAGGCGACGGCCAGACCAGTGAAGGTGAGCGCCGTGAAAGCCCTGCGCTGTCACGCCAATTCGCTGACTTTGACGCATTGAGTGCCGACGAAACATTCTCCGGTTGGTGCGACGCGTTGTATCGCCCCCTGTTTGAAGCGCCATGGCGCTCGTTGGCCAGCGAAGGGGCACGCGCATGAGTACCAAAACACCGCTGGCTCTGGCCTTCCCACTGCACGGCAGTCAACTCATCGAAGCCAGTGCGGGTACCGGCAAGACCTTTACCATTTCTGCTCTCTATCTGCGGCTGATCCTTGGCCACGGCGGCGAATCGAGCGGCTTCGGCCGTGAATTGCTGCCCCCGCAGATTCTTGTGGTGACCTTCACCGATGCCGCCACCAAGGAGCTGCGTGAAAGAATCCGTACGCGGCTGGCCGAGGCTGCGCGGTTTTTCCGTGAAGAAACCCCGGCGCCGGATGGCTTGATTGCCGAGCTGCGCGAGCAGTTTGACCCGGCACAATGGCCCGGTTGCGCCAATCGCCTGGACATCGCCGCGCAATGGATGGATGAAGCGGCCGTCTCCACCATCCACAGTTGGTGCCAGCGCATGCTGCGCGAACACGCGTTCGACAGCGGCAGCCTGTTTACCCAGTCCCTGGAAACCGATCACAGCGATCTGCTCGGTGAAGTACTGCGCGATTACTGGCGACTGTTCTGTTACCCGATGCAGGGCGACGCGCTGAACTGGGTTCGCGCTAACTGGGGCGGGCCGGCAGCGTTGTTGCCTCGAGTGCGCGGCCTGTTTGGCAGTGAGCGCGACAGTGATGACGGCAAGGCCCCTGCAGAATTGATCAATGAGTGTCTGCAAGAACGGCGTGCCGCGTTGCTCGAGCTGAAGATGCCGTGGCGTCAGTGGGCCGATGAGCTGCTGGTGATCTGTCACGAAGGCGTTGCGAGCAAAGCCGTCGATGGACGCAAGATGCAGGCGCGCTACTTCGAGCCCTGGTTCGAGAAACTCAAGGCGTGGGCCGAAGACGAGGCCATGGAGCAACTGGACATCGGCACCGGTTTCACCCGATTGACCCCTGACGGAATGGCCGAAGCCTGGAAGGGCCAGGCACCGAGTCATCCGGGTCTCGACGCGATGCCGGGGCTCAAGTCGAGCCTCGACGCGCTTCCCACCCCCGATGCCGCCGTACTGCAACATGCGGCGAGATGGGTGGGCGCGCGTTTTGAGGAAGAGAAGCGTCGTCGTGCGGAAATGGGTTTCGACGACATGCTGTTGCGCCTCGATGCGGCGTTGCAATCCGACAGCGGCGAGCGCCTTGCTGCGGTGATCCGCGAGCAGTTTCCGGTTGCTCTGATCGATGAGTTTCAGGACACCGACCCGGTGCAATACCGGATTTTCGAGAGCATCTACCGCATCGAGGACAACAGTCCGGATACCGGCCTGTTCCTGATCGGTGACCCCAAGCAGGCGATCTACGCGTTCCGTGGCGCCGATATCTACACCTACCTGCGTGCGCGTCAGGCTACTGCCGGCCGCCTGCATACGCTGGGCACCAACTTCCGCTCCAGCCATGGCATGGTCAACGCGGTCAATCACGTATTCGAACGCGCCGAGTCCCGCGAGCAGGGACGCGGCGCGTTTTTGTTTCGGGAAAAAACCGGGGAAAACCCGGTGCCGTTCCAGCCTGTTGAGTCTCAGGGGCGTAAAGAGCGGCTGCAGATTGCGGGGCACGATGTCGCGGCACTGAATGTCTGGCACCTGTCGACGGATCAGCCGCTGTCAGGCGCGGTCTATCGCCAGCAATTGGCGGCGGCCTGTGCCAGCGAAATCACCGCGTTGCTCAATGGCGGGCAAACCGGTGCGGCGGGATTTGTCCGCGACGGAGAAGACTTCAGAGGCTTGCGACCCTCTGACATTGCGATTCTGGTACGCGACGGCAAAGAGGCCCAAGCCGTACGCGCAGAACTCGCGGCCCGTGGCGTGCGCAGCGTTTACCTGTCGGACAAGGACTCGGTGTTCGCCGCCCAGGAAGCGCATGACCTGCTCTCCTGGCTCAAGGCCTGCGCGGAGCCGGATATCGAGCGCTCTCTGAAGGCTGCGCTGGCTTGCATCACCCTCAATCTGCCGTTGGCTGAACTGGAACGTTTGAATCAGGACGAGTTGGTCTGGGAAGCCCGGGTCATGCAGTTTCGTGGCTATCGCGAACTGTGGCGCAAACAAGGTGTGTTGCCGATGTTACGGCGCCTGCTGCACGACTTTCACCTGCCGCAAACTCTGATCGCGCGCAGTGATGGCGAGCGGGTACTGACCAACCTTTTGCACTTGTCGGAACTGATGCAGCAGGCTGCCGCTGAGCTTGATGGCGAGCAAGCGCTGATTCGTCATCTGGCCGAGCTTCTGGCGTTGTCCGGTCAGGCCGGCGAAGAGCAGATATTGCGTCTGGAGAGTGACGAGCAACTGGTCAAGGTCGTGACCATTCACAAGTCCAAAGGGCTTGAGTATCCACTGGTGTTCCTGCCGTTCATCTGCTCGGCAAAACCGGTGGATGGCAGTCGCTTGCCGCTGCATTACCACGATGCCTCCGGCAAAGCCCAGGTGACACTGAAGCCGACCGCCGAATTGATCGCCCTGGCGGATGACGAGCGTCTGGCCGAGGACCTGCGTCTGCTCTACGTCGCCCTGACTCGCGCGCAACATGCCTGCTGGCTGGGTGTCACGGACCTCAAACGCGGTAATAACAACGGTTCGGTGCTTCATCTTTCGGCGCTTGGCTATCTCCTGGGTGGCGGCGCAAGGCTGGATGAGTCAACCGGTCTGAGCCGCTGGCTGCAGGATTTGCAACAGAACTGCACGGCCATCAGCTTGGGGGAGTTGCCTCAAGCCACTCAGGAGATCTACCGGCCCGAGCGCAACGAAGCGATCCTCAGCGCTACATTGGTGCCCAAGCGCAAGGCCAGCGAAAACTGGTGGATTGCCTCCTACAGTGCTTTGCGCATCAGTGACGTGTTGAGCGTGGGCAGCGATGAGGCGCCGGACAGTCCACAAGCGCAAAAGCTGTTTGATGATGAGCGTCTCGACCCGGATGCGCCACGCGAGATCGTCGCCGGCGGCGCCGATATTCATCGTTTTCCTCGCGGTCCGAATCCAGGAACCTTTCTTCATGGTCTGCTCGAGTGGGCCGGAGACGAAGGTTTTGCCGTTCCTTTTGAAACGCTCAAGGATGTGATTGGCCGACGCTGCAACCTGCGCGGCTGGGAAGGCTGGATCACCACTCTGAGTGACTGGCTGCAACACTTGCTCAAGTCGCCGCTACCAGCAGGTGGCGGACAGCCTCCGGTGGTTCTCGAGCAACTCAAACAGTACCGCGTCGAGATGGAGTTCTGGTTCGCCAGCCACAAGGTCGATGTTCTCAAACTCGATGAGTGGGTGCGCCAGTACACCCACAACGGTGTGGCACGAGTGGCCGCCGAGCCAGTACAGCTCAACGGCATGTTCAAAGGCTTCATCGACCTGACCTTCGAACATGAAGGGCGCTACTACGTGGCCGACTACAAATCCAACTGGCTGGGTGTCGACGATGCGGCCTATACCGAGCAAGCCATGGAGCGCTCGATTCTCGACAACCGTTATGACCTGCAATACGTGTTGTATCTGCTGGCGTTGCATCGACAACTGAAGGCGCGGTTGCCTGACTACGATTACGATCGGCATGTCGGTGGTGCGTTGTATGTGTTCCTGCGCGGGACCCGGGCAGACAGTCGCGGCGTGTATTTTGCGCGGCCGCCACGTGAGCTGATCGAGCGCCTGGATCGCCTTTTCCAGGGCAAGCCGGAACCCAAGGCCGAACCCGCATGGGAACAGGGAGTCCTGCTATGAGCCGTACCTTCGCCGATCTGTCATCGGCTATCGACAACCCGTCAAGCCTGGCGCCACTGACCAGTGCCTCGGATCTGCTGATCTTGCTTGATCGCTGGGTCGAGCGAGGCTGGCTTCGTTCGCTGGACAAGGCCTTTATCAGTTTTCTGTACGAACTCGCACCCCAGTCCGATCCACTGGTGTTGCTCGCTGCCGCACTGACCAGCCATCAACTGGGTCACGGACATGTCTGCCTCGACCTGTTCGAAACCCTCAAGGCCCCGGATTTCGCCCTGTCTTTACCTCCTGAAGGCGATGAGCAAAGTGATGTCTTGCTCCTGCCGTCGCAGTTGCTTGAAACGCTGGATGGCGCCCATTGGTGCAAGGTGCTGGCGAGCAGCGCTCTGGTTGCACTGGCTGCGGACAATAGCGAAGCGGCGCATCAGCGACCGTTGGTGCTGTCCGGCAAGCGTCTGTACCTGCGGCGCTACTGGGCCTATGAGCGGCGTATCGATGCGGCGTTACGCACACGTCTGGCCCAAGGCGAAACGCCGCCGGATGACTTGCCCCAGCGTCTCGATGAATTGTTCGGCCCCGCCAGGCCCGGAGCAGTGATCGACTGGCAGAAACTCGCCTGCGCGCTTGCCACTCGGGGAGCTTTCAGCATCATCACGGGCGGCCCGGGAACTGGCAAAACCACCACGGTGGTGCGTCTGCTCGCGCTGCTTCAGGCGCCGGCGGTGGAAGCCGGTCAGCCGTTGCGCATTCGTCTGGCGGCGCCCACCGGCAAGGCTGCTGCGCGGTTGACCGAGTCCATCAGCCAGCAAGTGCAGTCGCTGCAAGTCACCGAAGACGTGCGCGAGAAGATCCCCTGCGACGTGACCACTGTCCATCGTTTGTTGGGCAGCCGGCCCGGCACCCGACACTTCCGCCACCATGCCGGCAACCGCTTGCCGCTGGATGTGCTGGTGGTCGATGAAGCTTCCATGATCGACCTGGAAATGATGGCTAACCTGCTCGATGCGTTGCCGGCGCATGCGCGTCTGGTGTTGCTCGGTGACAAGGATCAACTCGCCTCCGTAGAGGCCGGGGCGGTGCTCGGCGATCTGTGCCGCGATGCCGAGGCAGGCTGGTACAACCCGCAGACCCGGCGGTGGCTGGAGTCGGTCAGTGGTGAGTCATTACAGGACAGTGGCCTGCACGAGGATCACGACGGCTCGCATCCTTTGGCTCAGCAACTGGTGATGTTGCGCCATTCCCGACGCTTCGGTGAAGGCAGCGGCATCGGTCAGCTGGCGCGGCGGGTCAATCAGCAGTTGCCGGAGGAGGCGCGCCAGTTGCTGGCGGCCGGTCACTATGATGACGTGTTTTCCCTGCCGCTCAAGGGCGAACACGATCACACGTTCGAGCGGCTGCTGCTCGACGGTCATGGGGAAGGTCCAAAGGGTTATCGCCACTATCTGAATATCCTGCGCCAACAACGCCCGCCAGCGGACAGACCACTGGGGCATCCGGACTGGATCAACTGGGCGCGGGAGGTGCTGCAGGCGTTCGACACCTTCCAGTTGTTGTGTGCCGTGCGCAAGGGGCCTTGGGGCGTTGAAGGGTTGAATCTGCGGATCACCGAAACGCTGGTCAAGGCACGCCTGATCGAGCATGACCAGCAATGGTACGAAGGCCGGCCGGTGCTGATGACGCGCAACGATTACGGTCTGGGTCTGATGAATGGCGATATTGGCATTGCCCTCAAGTTGCCCGAGCGCGAAGGCCCGGACGCCGGCAAACCGGTGCTGCGCGTGGCCTTTCCGCGTAACGACGGGCAGGGCGGTGTGCGTTTCGTACTGCCGAGCCGGCTCAACGATGTGGAAACGGTGTACGCGATGACGGTGCACAAATCCCAGGGCTCCGAGTTCGCCCACACCGCGCTGATCCTGCCGGACGCCTTGAATCCGGTGTTGACCAAGGAATTGATCTATACCGGTATTACCCGGGCCAAACACTGGTTCACTTTGATCGAGCCCCGGGCCGGCGTGTTTGAAGAGGCGGTGCAGCGCAAGGTCAAGCGCCTGAGCGGATTGATGCTGGAACTGGAGGAAGGTGGCGAGGTTCGGGAATGAAATAGCCTGATGTTCGGTGCCGATTACTGACCAACTGGTCAGCAGCTGCTGTCTCGCTGGTGTTACTGCGCTGTGCTATCGTTGCGGCATCATTTCGGTACGATCCAAGAGAATCCCTGCATGAAGGTGGCTGTCTGGGCGACAGAGCGCGTGGTTCGCTGCAAGCACGCATTGCTTGTCGGTCTGCTCTGTTTGCTGACCGGCGCCGCCATGGCGCAGGCACAGACGCCGGTGGGCATGGCCGAGCAGCGCGCCCAGTCGGTGACGCAGGTTGTGCTGGGCATCCTCAGTTACGCGCGCTGGCCGGTGGAACCCGCACAATTGCGCCTGTGCATCGTCGGCCCCACCGAATACACCGATGACCTGGTCAAAGGCACCACGCAAGCCACTGGTCGTCCGGTCGCTGTGCGCCGACTGCTGGCCGACAACCCGGCGATCGTCAGCGAATGCGATGCGGTGTACATCGGCAAACTCACCGCAGATGAACGCAGTCGGCTGTTCACCTCATTGATCGGCCATCCGGTGCTGAGCATCAGCGAAGGTGGCGATCAGTGCACGGTCGGCAGCCTGTTCTGCCTGCGGGTCGGCGATCAGCAGGTTTCCTTCGAGGTCAATCTCGACTCCGTCGCCCGCAGCGGCGTACGCATCCACCCAAGCGTACTGCAGTTGTCGCGCCGCAAACCGGCGGCACCATGAAGCTGTTTCGTTCCAGGAGCCGCCCGACACTGGGCTCGGTCATCGGCCGCGGCCATTTGATTGTCGCGCTGGTGGCCGTGACGATGGCCAGCGTGTCGCTGACCCTGTTGGGCGTTCTCGCGCTGCGGGTGTACGCCGATCACAACCTGCATCTGATTGCACGTTCGATCAGCTACACCGTGGAAGCGGCGGTGGTGTTCAACGATAAGGACGCCGCCACCGAAGCGCTGGCCTTGATCTCGTCCACCGAAGAGGTGGCGGATGCCCAGGTGTTCGACACACAGGGGCAGTTGCTGGCGCGTTGGCAGCGGCCCGAAAACGGTCTGTTTTCCCAACTGGAAATGCAGGCTGCCCGGACCATTCTGGAAAAGCCGATCAGCCTGCCGATCGTGCATCAGGATCGTGAAATCGGACGCATCCTGCTGGTCGGTCACGGCGGTAGCCTGATGCGCTTCTTGCTCAGCGGTCTGGCGGGGATCATTCTCTGCACCGCAATCAGTGCCTGGGTCGCGCTGTATCTGGCGCGCCGACAGCTGCGCAGCATTACCGGCCCGCTTCGCAGTCTCGCGGCGGTGGCCCACGCTGCCCGCAGCGAGCGAGCACTGGATCGCCGGGTACCGCCGGCGCAGATCGCCGAGCTCGACAACCTCGGCAACGACTTCAATGCCCTGCTCGACGAACTCGAATCCTGGCAGACCCATCTGCAAAGCGAGAACGAAACCCTCGCCCATCAGGCCAGCCACGACAGCCTCACCGGTTTGCCCAACCGGGCGTTTTTCGAGGGGCGATTGATTCGCGCCTTGCGCAACGCCGGCAAGCTCAATGAGCGGGTGGCGGTGATGTTTCTCGACAGCGACCGCTTCAAAGGCATCAATGACAACTTCGGTCACGCCGCTGGCGACGCGGTGCTGGTGGCGGTCGCCAATCGGATCCGCGCGCAACTGCGTGAAGAGGATCTGGTGGCGCGGCTCGGCGGCGACGAGTTCGCCGTACTGCTCGCGCCGCTGCACAAGATCGAGGACGCCGAGCGCATTGCTGACAAGATTCTCGCCAGCATGGACATGCCCATCGCGCTGCCGGGCGACACCAGTGTGGTGACGTCGCTCAGTATCGGCATTGCGGTTTTCCCCGATCATGGCGCCACGCCAGGGGCCTTGCTCAACGCCGCCGACGCCGCGATGTATCAGGCCAAGCGCCTGTCGCGTGGCGCTCAATTCACTGCCGGGTCGGAGAGCCCGGTCGTCAATCTGCAAACCAGGAGCTGATTCCGTGTTCACATTTCCCGCTCGACTGTTTTCCGCCTTGCTGATGATCGCCGTACTGGCGCTGACCGGGTGCCAGACCGCACCGCAGAAAGGCCTGACCCCGGCGCAGATCGCCGTCCTAAAACAACAAGGCTTCGAAGCGACCGACGAGGGCTGGGAGTTTGGCCTGTCCGGCAAAGTGCTGTTTGGCAGCGATATCGAAAGCCTGAACAAACAGAGCACCGAAATCGTCGAACGCATCGGCAAGGCACTGCTCGGCGTCGGTATCGAGCGGGTGCGGGTCGACGGTCATACCGATGCCTCGGGCAAGGAAACCTACAACCAGCAACTGTCGCTGCGTCGGGCCAAAAGCGTGGCCAAAGTGCTGACCACCGTCGGTATGAAGGAAGAGAACATCCAGTTGCGCGGCCTGGGCAGCAGCGAGCCGGTGGCGTCCAATGACACTGCCGCCGGACGCACCGAGAATCGCCGGGTGTCGATTGTGGTCAGCGCCGATTAATCGGCAAACCGCATCTCGCGGGTCTGCCCCATCAGCAGACCCTGATTACGCTCGGTCACCTCACGGATGTAATCCCACAACAGGGTGATCCGCTTGAGCTTGCGCAAGTCCTCCCGGCAATACATCCAGAACTGCCGGGTGATGTCGATTTCTTCGGGCAGCACCGGCAGCAGGCGCGGATCCTGCGCCGCGAGGAAGCACGGCAGAATCGCCAGTGAACGCCCTTGCTGCGCCGCGACGAACTGCGCGATCACGCTGGTGCTGCGCAGGTTTGCGCTGGCGCCGGGCAGCACGTTCGCCAGGTACAGCAGCTCCGAGCTGAACGCCAGGTCATCCACATAACTGATGAATTGATGCTTGCCCAAATCGGCCGGGCGGCGGATCGGTGGGTGTTGATCGAGGTAGTCCTGGGTCGCGTACAGCTGCAAGCGGTAGTCGCAGAGTTTGCAGCACACGTACGGGCCGTGCTCCGGGCGTTCCAAAGCGATGACGATATCGGCCTCGCGCTTGGACAGGCTGATGAAGTGCGGCAGCGGCAGGATGTCCACCGAGATCGCTGGGTAGGCGTCGACGAAGTGGCTCAGCTGCGGGGTGATGAAAAAACTGCCGAAACCTTCGGTGCAGCCCATGCGTACATGCCCGGAAAGTGCCACACCAGAGCCCGAGACCTGCTCGCAAGCCATGTGCAACGTGCTTTCAATCGACTCGGCATAGCCCAGCAAACGCTGGCCTTCAGTGGTCAGGACAAAACCGCTGGTGCGCGATTTTTCGAACAGCAATGTACCCAGCGCCGCTTCCAGTGAACTGATGCGCCGCGACACGGTGGTGTAGTCCACCGCCAGACGTTTGGCCGCGGTGCTGGCCTTGCGGGTACGGGCGACTTCGAGGAAAAACTTCAGGTCGTCCCAGTTCAGCGACCCCAGGGAGGTGATGTTTTTTTGCATGATGGACGGGCTTATATGTGCGTTCTTATTAGAAGTTTGCACATCTATACTCCAAAAACAGTCCGACAACCAATTCGTGACACACGCCTCATCTCAAGGCGAACCCTTTCGCCTTGGCTCCTACGATAAAAACAAGTTTCGGAGACCAGCATGAACGCATCGCTTACGCCCAACGAAACCACGGTCCAGAAGGTCAAGTTGCTGATCGACGGCGAGTGGGTCGAATCGCAGACCACCGAGTGGCACGACATCGTCAACCCGGCGACCCAGCAAGTGCTGGCCAAGGTTCCGTTCGCCACTGCCGCTGAAGTCGACGCCGCCATCAGTGCCGCGCACCGCGCGTTCCAGACCTGGAAACTGACCCCGATCGGCGCGCGCATGCGCATCATGCTCAAGCTGCAGGCACTGATCCGCGAGCACTCCAAGCGCATCGCCGTAGTGCTGAGCGCCGAGCAGGGCAAGACTATTGCCGACGCCGAGGGCGATATTTTCCGTGGCCTGGAAGTGGTCGAACACGCCTGTTCCATCGGCACCCTGCAAATGGGCGAGTTCGCCGAAAACGTGGCCGGCGGCGTCGATACCTACACCCTGCGCCAGCCAATCGGCGTGTGCGCCGGCATCACCCCGTTCAACTTCCCGGCGATGATTCCGCTGTGGATGTTCCCGATGGCGATCGCTTGCGGCAACACTTTCGTCCTGAAGCCTTCGGAACAGGATCCGCTGTCGACCATGCTGCTGGTGGAGCTGGCGATCGAGGCGGGCGTTCCGGCGGGCGTGCTCAACGTCGTGCACGGTGGCAAGGACGTCGTCGATGGTCTGTGCACCCACAAGGACATCAAAGCGGTGTCGTTCGTCGGTTCGACCGCCGTCGGTACGCACGTTTACGACCTGGCCGGCAAACACGGCAAACGCGTGCAATCGATGATGGGTGCGAAGAACCATGCCGTGGTGCTGCCGGACGCCAATCGCGAGCAAGCGCTGAATGCCTTGGTCGGCGCCGGTTTCGGTGCGGCAGGGCAACGCTGCATGGCCACCTCCGTGGTGGTGCTGGTCGGTGCGGCGAAACAGTGGCTGCCAGATCTGAAAGCGCTGGCGCAGAAACTCAAGGTCAACGCCGGCAGCGAGGCGGGCACCGATGTCGGCCCGGTGATCTCGAAGAAAGCCAAGGCGCGGATTCTCGATCTGATCGAAAGCGGCATCAAGGAAGGCGCCAAGCTTGAACTCGATGGTCGCGACATCAAGGTGCCGGGCTACGAGCAAGGCAACTTCGTCGGCCCGACCCTGTTCTCGGGCGTGACCACTGACATGCAGATCTATACCCAGGAAATCTTCGGCCCGGTGCTGGTGGTGCTGGAAGTCGACACCCTCGACCAGGCCATCGCACTGGTCAACGCCAACCCGTTCGGCAACGGCACGGGCCTGTTCACCCAGAGCGGTGCAGCGGCGCGCAAATTCCAGACGGAAATCGACGTCGGCCAGGTCGGCATCAACATCCCGATTCCGGTGCCGGTGCCGTTCTTCAGCTTCACCGGTTCCCGTGGTTCGAAACTCGGCGACCTCGGCCCGTACGGCAAGCAAGTGGTGCAGTTCTACACCCAGACCAAAACGGTCACGGCGCGCTGGTTCGATGACGACAGCGTCAACGACGGCGTGAACACCACCATCAACCTGCGCTGAGGAATCGCCATGAAAATCGCATTTATCGGTCTGGGCAACATGGGCGCGCCGATGGCGCGCAACCTGATCAAGGCCGGCCACTCGCTGAACCTGGTGGACCTGAACAAGACTGTGCTGGCGGAACTGGAGCAACTGGGCGGCACTATCCGCGCCTCGGCCCGTGAGGCCGCCGAAGACGCCGAATTGGTAATCACCATGCTCCCGGCGGCGGTGCATGTGCGCAGCGTCTGGCTCGGTGAGGACGGTGTGCTGGCCGGTATCGGCAAAGGCGTGCCGGCGGTGGATTGCAGCACCATCGATCCGCAAACCGCCCGCGATGTGGCCGCCGCTGCTGCCAAACAAGGCGTGGCCATGGCTGATGCACCGGTCTCCGGCGGCACTGGCGGCGCGACCGCCGGCACGCTGACCTTCATGGTCGGCGCCACTCCGGAACTGTTCGCTACCCTGCAACCGGTGCTGGCGCAGATGGGCCGCAACATCGTGCATTGCGGTGAAGTCGGCACCGGGCAAATCGCCAAGATCTGCAACAACCTGCTGCTGGCGATCTCGATGGTCGGCGTCAGCGAAGCCATGGCGCTGGGCAATGCACTGGGGATCGACACCTCGGTGCTGGCCGGGATCATCAACAGCTCGACCGGGCGTTGCTGGAGTTCGGAAATGTACAACCCGTGGCCGGGCATCGTCGAAACGGCGCCGGCCTCGCGCGGTTATACCGGTGGGTTTGGTGCCGAACTGATGCTCAAGGATCTGGGGCTGGCCACCGAAGCGGCGCGTCAGGCGCATCAACCGGTGGTGCTCGGCGCGGTGGCGCAGCAGTTGTATCAGGCGATGAGCCAGCGCGGGGAGGGCGGCAAGGACTTCTCGGCGATTATCAACAGCTATCGCAAGCCGCAATAACTTGGACATCAATACTTTTTGTGGCAACGGAGACTTTGTGGTGAGGGGATTTATCCCCGATCGACTGTGTAGCAGTCGCAACCACTGAGCCTGCGTTTCAACTGACACAATGCGGGGGGCGCTTTGCGCCCATCGGGGATAAATCCCCTCGCCACAAATCTCACAGGCGCCACAACCATGGCGTCAGCCAGAATGCAGTAGGTGTTGCCGGGAAATCACGTCGGGTGGTTTCCCGGCTTTTTTGCATCAGGCGAAGACGAAGTATTTGCGCACGGTCTCAACCACTTCCCATGTGCCTTTCATCCCCGGTTCAACCACGAAGATATCGCCTGCGCGCAGATGGATCGACGCCATGCCGTCCGGGGTGATGATGCAGTAGCCTTCCTGGAAATGGCAGTACTCCCACTTCACATAATCGACCCGCCACTTGCCCGGGGTGCAGATCCAGGTGCCCATGATCTTGCTGCCGTCTTCGCTGGTGTAAGCGTTGAGGTTGACGGTGTGCGGGTCACCTTCGAGTTTTTCCCATTTGCAGGCATCGAGTACCGGCAGCGGGTGGGTGTCGCGCAGAACGGTGATGGGGGCGGTCGCGGTCATGAGAACTCCGGGCAGTGGGCGGATGGCAAAGAAACCAACTCGCACCCTATAGCGCCCGGTTGCCGCTCAGTTGTCTGTGCTCGACATCGAGCTGCTCAGAAACGCGCAAACCGTCAAAGGTTTTCCAGCGGGCATTCGACCCGCGCCCGTTCAAGGTCGATTTCGAAACCTTCCAGTTGCGCGTATTGCCGCGTCAGCTCAGCGATGCTGCTGTTGATCTCGCGTTTTTTTGCCTCGATAGCCTGTTGGGCCAGATCCCATGGCATGGCCTCGCCATGATGCGCGGCAAAAATCGTCTGCAATTCCCGGAGCCTGAAGCCCATCTCTTTTGCGCATTTGATGAAGATCAGCAGTTCGATGCTTTGTTGGTCGTAGAGGCGATATTTACCTTGGCGCCGGGGCGTGGGCAGCAGACCGATCGACTCGTAGTGGCGAATGCTTTTGATGGTGGTGCCGGCACGTTGCGCGGCTTGGCCGATGTACATAAAAGTCCTTTTTCAATGTGAAACCGTGCGGCGCATTATCGGCAGACTTAGCGGCGGGCGATAGCGTGCGCCTGTTGCAGCCAGCGCTGGCGCTGCCGGTCGCTGGACTCAAGCAGCGGGCCGAAGGTCAGCGTGCGCAGGGGGTTGATACCACAGAACTGCAGGGTGGTCTTGCGCACCTGATGCAGTCCCGGCATCCGGTAGATCCAGCGGTAATACCAGAGTGGCGTGTCCATCGTCACCAGCAAATGCGCGGTGCGCCCCTTGAGCAACTGATCGGGAAAGGGTTTGCCTTTTCGGTATTTGAAGGCGAATCCCGGCAGCAACACCCGATCAAAAAAACCTTTGAGCAGCGCTGGAATGCCGCCCCACCAGATCGGGTAGACCAGCGTCAGATGTTCGGCCCAAAGGATGTCGGATTGCGCGCGGCTCAAGTCTTCTTCCAGCGCTTGAACCTGTTGATACCCCTGGCGCAACACCGGGTCAAAAGCCATCTCTCCCAGGCGTAGCTGACGCACCTGGTGTCCGGCATCGAGCGCTGATTGTGCATAGCGCTCGGCGAGTGCGGCGCAGAAGCTCGTCGCGCCGGGATGGCCAAGAATCAGCAGAATGCGTTTGCCCATGGTCATGCTCCTTGCCGTTGAACGCCAAGGATGAAGTCTGCCCCTCAGGGGAGAGTCAAGGCTTGCAGCAAGGCTTTGGCATAACCGGGCAGCGCGCTGAAGTCCCGGGCGCAGAGCATCAGCGTGCGGCGGGCCCATGGCTCGTTGAGGGTGATGCTGTTGAATGAGCGCGGCGTCGCGCGTTCAATGGCCGCCAGCGGCACGATGGCGAGGCCGGCGCCTCGGGCGACCATGCGCAGCACCCCTTCGAAACCGTCGGCGCGGATCCGCACCTGCATGCGCGAGCCGCTGTGCAGCGCCTGTTCTTCGAGGTAGATCGCCAGCGCGCTGTCGGTGCTCAGACCGACGAAATCGTAGTGCAAAGCGGCGCTGAAACTGACCTCGGCGGTGTCGGCCAGTGGATGTCCGTGCGGCGCGATCAGTCGCAACGGGTCGTCGCGAAACAGCTGGGTCTGCAGATCGGTGGTGTCCACTGCATCGGAGACGATGCCGATATCGGCTGCGCCCTGGCGCAAGGCGTGGATGATGCGGGCGCTGGGCAGTTCCTGCAGATCGATGTCGAGGTTGGGATGCTCGCGCAAAAAGTCCGCGAGCACTTCCGGCAGGTATTCGGTGATCGCCGTGGTGTTGCACAACAGTCGCACCTGTCCTTTGACGCCCTGCGCGTAGTCGGCCAGATCCTGCTGCATGCGTTCGGCCTGTTGCAGGAGGATGCGCGCGTGGTGGGCCAGTGCCTTGCCAGCGGGCGTCGGGCTCACGCCACGGCGGCCGCGCTGCAGGAACTCGGTGCCCAGCGAGGCTTCCATCGCGCGAATGCGCGCACTGGCGGCGGCGAGCGAAAGATGGCTGCGGGCGGCGCCGGCGGTGATGTTGCCGGTGTCGAGGATGTGCAGGTAGAGGCGCAGGTCGGTGAGGTCGAAGTGCATGGGGCCGCCTGTGGTTTTTGTGGTGTCTGGGCGGGCCTCTTCGCGAGCAAGCCCGCTCCCACAGTGGATCAGTGGTGAATCCAAAACTGTGGGAGCGGGCTTGCTCGCGAAGGGGCCATCAGCCGCAACGCAATTAACAGCCTCTTGTACCGGCAGAGGCAGCCTCAGTATATGGCAGATTTTCAACGCACCCGCCAAAGCGCACAGTAGCGCCATGAACGCATTTGCAGACTTCTATCAAAACCTCGGCTTGGCTCTGTCCCTGCTGGTCATCGCCACTTTCATCATGGCCGGGCTGGTCAAAGGCGTGATCGGCCTCGGTCTGCCCACCGTCGCCATGGGCCTGCTCGGTCTGGCTATGGCGCCGTCACAGGCAGCCGCGTTGCTGATCATTCCGGCGACGCTGACCAATGTCTGGCAATTGGCGTTCGGCGGGCATCTGAAAGGGCTGCTCAAACGCCTGTGGCCGCTGTTGCTGATGATCTTCCTCGGCACCGCCGTCGGCACGTTGTCGATCGGCATGGCAGGCGGGCATTGGGTGGTGCGTGGGCTGGGCGCGGCGTTGCTGCTGTATGCATTGAGCGGGTTGTTGCTGCCAACGCTGCAGGTCAAGCCTCGGCATGAACCGTGGCTGGGTCCGCTGTGCGGGCTGATCACCGGGGTTATCACTTCGGCCACCGGTGTGTTCGTGATTCCGGCGGTGCCGTACCTGCAGGCGCTGGGTTTGAGTCGCGATGAGCTGGTGCAGGCGCTGGGCCTGTCGTTCACCGTTTCGACCCTGGCGCTGGCCGGCGGCCTGTTCTGGCGCGGCGCACTGGGCAGTGGCGAATTGAGTGCGTCGCTGCTGGTGCTGATCCCGGCGATGCTGGGCATGGGGTTCGGCCAATGGCTGCGTCAGCGCATCAGCGCCGTGCTGTTCAAGCGGGTGTTCTTTATCGGACTGGGCGCACTCGGCGCCCATTTGCTGATCAGCGGCTAGCCGACGAGGCGCTGAGCATGTCGATCCGACGGATATCGAAATCACGCTCCAGATACGTCATGCGGTTGTCGAAAAACTCGCGCATGTGCGGCAGATTCGAATGCACGTCGAGGTGCGCCTGGCTTTCCCAGATCTCGTAAAAGATGAACAGCGTCGGGTCTTCCTTGTCGCGCAGCATGTGGTACTCGATGCAGCCTGGCTCGGCGCGGCTCGGCTCGACATAGGCGCGAAACAGCGCTTCGAAGGCCTCGGCTTTTTCCGGGCGGGTCTTGGCATGCAGGATGAAACCGTGGCGTTCACTCATCAAAACAACTCCTCAAATGCAGATGGCCGGGAATGCTATTGCAACAATCGGCATTCGATTCGTGCTTTTTGATCAAATGTATTTTGCGCCGACGCGGCTTATTCCGCGCGAGATGGATGGTTAACCTGCCGCCATTCGTTTTCCCATCTTTCTCCAGCCCAATGGCTGCGCGAGGCGTTCCGATGAAAAAAGTGTTGTTGCTCAATGGTGGCAAGAAATTCGCCCACTCCGACGGTCGTTACAACGCCACCCTGCACGAAACCGCGCTGAGCGTGTTGGATCGTGGCGGTCTGGATGTCAAAACCACGTTCATCGACGAGGGTTACGACGTCGCTGAAGAAGTGGCCAAATTCCTTTGGGCCGACGTGATCATTTATCAGATGCCGGGCTGGTGGATGGGTGCGCCGTGGACGGTGAAAAAGTACATCGACGAAGTCTTCACCGAAGGCCACGGCAGCCTCTATGCCAGCGATGGTCGGACCCGTTCCGATGCGTCGCAGAAGTACGGCAGCGGCGGCCTGATTCAGGGCAAGCAATACATGCTGTCGCTGACCTGGAACGCGCCGCAGCAGGCGTTTGATGACCCGAGCGATTTCTTTGAAGCCAAAGGTGTGGATGCGGTGTATTTCCCGTTCCACAAGGCCAACGAGTTCTTGGGCATGAGTGGGTTGCCGACGTTCCTCTGTGTGGACGTGATGAAGCGCCCGAACATCGAGAATGATGTGGCGCGGTATGAGCAGCATCTCAAGCAGGTATTTGGCCTCAAGGCTTGAGGTGATTTCATGTGGTTACGGTTGTAACTGTGGTGAGGGGATTCATCCCCGATGGGTCGCGCAGCGGCCCCCCGATCTTGATCTCGAAAAGCGGGGCCTGCTGCGCAGTCCATCGGGGATAAATCCCCTCGCCACAGGGGTGTTCTCTCTCCACAATGGATTTGTGCAGTTGATCAATAAGGGACACCCGTGAAAGCCAGATCCGATGAGTTGCAGATTTTCGTCTGCGTGATCGAGTGCGGTTCGATTTCCGCCGCTGCCGAGCAGGTCGGCCAGACCCCTTCGGCGGTCAGCCGCACACTGTCGCGGCTGGAAGCCAAGCTCGACACCACGCTGATCAACCGCACCACGCGGCGCATGGACCTGACCGAGGAGGGCAAGTATTTCTTCGAGCAGGCCAAGCTGATTCTCGATCAGATGGATGCGCTCGAAGAGCGTCTGTCCTCACGCCAGCAAACCCCGTCCGGGCGCCTGCGGATCAACGCCGCGTCGCCCTTCATGCTGCACGCCATCGTGCCGTACATCGACGAATTCCGTGGCCTGTACCCGGACATCCAGCTCGAACTCAACAGCAATGACCTGATCATTGACCTGCTGGAACAAAGCACCGACGTCGCCATCCGCATCGGCACCCTTGCTGACTCGACGTTGCATGCGCGCTCACTGGGTTGCAGCCCGTTGCTGATCGTCGCCAGCCCGGCCTATCTGGAAAAGCACGGCGCGCCGCAGCAGGTCGCCGACTTGAGCGAACACACCCTGCTTGGCTTCACCCACAACGAAGGCCTCAATCAGTGGCCGCTGCGTTACGTGCACGGTGACCGCTGGCCGATCACCCCGGCGATCAGCGCTTCCAGCGGCGAGACCGTGCGCCATCTGGCGCTGGAAGGGCAGGGCATTGCCTGCCTCTCGCACTTCATGACCATCGACGACATTCGCGCCGGGCGCCTCAAGGTGCTGCTGGCGGAATTCAACAGCGGCTATCGCCAGCCGATCAACGCGGTGTACTACCGGAACTCGCAACTGGCGCTGCGCATTCAGTGCTTCCTCGACTTCATCCAGAGCAAACTCGCGGCGTACGCCAGCGCCGATTTCAAGGGTTGATTCGTGATCCCTGCGCAACAGTGATTTGGGCGAGGGCGGGTTTTTCCATCGGGGTGACCGGTCGATACTCGCTGCATCACTTATTCACGCAGGGAGTTTCTCCATGAACGTATTCATCACCGGCGCTGCCGGGTTTATCGGCGGCTCGATCGCTGCCGGTCTGGTTCAGGCCGGGCACCGTGTCACGGGCCTGGTGCGCAGCGCCGAACAGGCCGATGAGCTGAAAGCTTTGGGCATCACCCCGGTGATCGGCACCCTCGAAGACAGCACATTGCTGGCTGAACAGGCCCGCGCCGCCGATGCGGTGATCAACGCCGCCAGCAGTGACCATCGCGGCGCGGTCGAAGCGTTGCTCGGTGCCCTGCGCGGTTCGAACAAAGTGTTCCTGCACACCAGCGGTTCGAGCATTGTCGGCGATGCTTCGGGCGGCAAGTCCAGCGACGTCATCTACTACGAAGACAACCTGCCGGAACCCACCGTCGACAAGGCTGCCCGTGTGGCCATCGACAACCTGATCCTCGCCGCCGCACAGGACGGCGTGAACTCGGCGGTGATCTGCAACACCCTGATCTACGGCCACAGCCTGGGCGTCAATCGCGACAGCGTGCAGTTGCCGCGTCTGCTCAAACAAGCGCGCAAAAGCGGCGTAGTGCGCCATGTCGGCACTGGCCAGAACATCTGGTCCAACGTGCACATCGAAGACGTCGTCGCCCTGTACCTGCTGGCGCTGACCAAAAACGTACCGGGCACTTTCTACTTCGTCGAAAGCGGCGAAGCGTCGTTCATTGACATGACCACTGCCATGGCCGAAGCGCTGAATCTCGGCGAGCCACAAGACTGGCCGCTGCAAGACGCCGAAGCGGAGTGGGGTTACGAAATGGCCAACTACGGCCTTGGCTCGAACAGCCGCGTACGCGGCAAACACGCTCGTGAACTGCTGGGCTGGGCGCCAAAGCGTACGTCGGTGGTGGAGTGGATTCGTAACGAGATGGTGTGAGTTCACGCTGCACCGCGTGAAGCCATTCGCGAGCAAGCCCGCTCCCACAGGTTAACCGCATTCTGGCTGACGGAATGCGATCAACCGGTGGGAGCGGGCTTGCTCGCGAAAGCGGTGGAACAAAAACAGAAAAGTTGAATGGCACGCCGTCATCGTCCGTTTTTTTGTCCCGGTAAACCCCCGCAAATACGCCGCATGCCAGTGGAATTTAATTTTTAGCGGGGACTTCGCCGGGTGCTCGGGAAATTACCGGCTAGGCTGCTACCGCGATGAAACGAGGACGGCTGCGATGGATGTCGCCCTCCACGTGTTGCAGGCATGAGGCCCGTGCAGCACGGCACCGCCCATGGAGTTTTCTGGCAAAAGGAATTTGCGATGGCGAGACACATTGATGCCTTCTCGTAAAGGCGTATTCCCCCGGCGGACCTACATGAATCCGCGATCTCTCGATGAGTAATGGTCGGCCATGACGGCCGGCATCTGTCATTGACTCTGGTTATTGCATTGCACGCTACGCGCGTGGGCGAAGCCGTCACCTCAATTGGCGAAAACAAGGAATAGTTATGATCATTTTGGGTATTACAAACAATGATTTGGCGGGTGCTTGCCTGGTACGTGATGGTCAGATTCTTTCAGCGGTCAGTGAAGAGCGCTTCACCCGCATCAAGGACCATAAAATCTGGCCGGCCAAGTCCATCGAGTTTGTGTTGAGCCAGGCCGGCGTGTCGCTGGAAGACGTCGATCATGTCGCCTATGGATGGAACGCCGGTTTCAGTGCCGACAAACATCTGGCGTTGTACTTCGATCGCATCGTCGAGGAAGTCAGGAGCAACCCCCAGGGCCTTGCGCAGTTCCGTCAGCGTGTGACCGATGAAATCAACAACGACAAGGCAAAGCGCGGCGAATTCGACCAGTTCATCGTCGACAACGGTCTGCAAGGCAAGGCGTACTACATTGATCACCACGAGTGCCATGCGCTCGGTGCCTATGTCTGCTCGCCATTCGAGGACGCGTTGACCCTGACGTGCGACGGACGCGGCGACTTTCAGTCGCTGACCGTGACCTGGTACAGCCCGTCAGAAACCACGGTGCTGCAACGCGAAACCAGCATCGACAGCCTCGGTTATTTCTATGGCCGGATCACCCACCTGCTCGGTTACAAACCCAACCGCCACGAAGGCAAGGTCACCGGTCTGGCCGCATTCGGCGATCCGCAGAAACTGCTGGGCGTGATGCAGCAGATGATCCGTTTCGAAGACGGCCGGATCAAGGCGCGCTGCGGCGATATGTTCCTGCCGTCCTACAACACCTACAGCGAGCCGCTGGAAACCCTGTTTGCCCGGGAAACCCCCGAGGACATCGCCGCCGCTGTACAGCGTCACAGCGAAGACCTGCTGGTGGCCACCGTCAGCCATCATCTGGCCCAGCGCGGCAGTGCCAACCTGTGCCTGGCCGGCGGCGTGTTTGGCAACGTCAAACTCAACCAGCGTCTGCGTGAGATCCCGGGCGTCAAAGACGTCTACGTGCTGCCGTGCATGGGCGATGGCGGCCTGGCACTGGCTGCTGCGGTCGGTACCGCGTACCTGGAAAACAGCACCCGCTTCAAGAATCCGTCGATGATGCTTGGCCCGGAATCGCGCAGCGTTTCGCAGAACATCAACCTGATCAATCGCGACTACCCTGAACTCGGTTATCACACGCCGTCGAACATCATCGAGGTGTTGACCGAGGCCCTGACGGAAAATCAGGTGCTGGGCATGTTCAAGGGCAAGATGGAGTTCGGCCCGCGTTCGTTGTGCAACCGCAGCATCGTCTATCACGCGCAGGATGCCGAGGTGAACGACTGGCTCAACAAGCGCATGCACCGCACCGAGTTCATGCCGTTCGGCCCGGTCACCGCCATTGAGCAAGCACCGGCCTGCTACGTCGGTTGGGACGAGGAGCAAGTGGCCGCCGATACCATGACCATGACCTACGACTGCCATCCGCAATTTCGCGAGGCGAGTCCGGCCGTGGTGCACATCGACGGCACCGCGCGCCCGCAGATCATTCGCCCGCAGAGCGACCCGTTCATGCATCGCCTGCTGACGGCCTGGCACCAGAAAACCGGTCAGGCAGCCTTGATCAACACCTCGTTCAACCGCCATGAAGAGCCGATCGTGTGCTCTTCCCAGGACGCACTGGATGCGCTGAAAGAAGGCATGGTCGATCTGGTGGTCATGAGTGAATCGCTGATCGTCTGGCGCAAGGGCAAAAACAGCTTCACCCAGCAACGCTTCGAATAATGGATGGTATTCAGGGCTCCTGGGGAGCCCTGCTTCTGGAGTGTCAGGCGTATGGTTGACGAATGTATTTAATCTTTTTCGGGTTCTTTGCGGCGGAAGGGATCATCTATCCGTTCTGGCCGACCTGGCTGGATTCCCTGGGCTTCAGTGCCAGTGAAATCGGCTTGCTGATCGCCGCGGCGTATTGGCCGCAGGTGGTGACCGGGGTGCTGATCACCTATGTGGCCGACTGGCGCGTGGATCAGTTGCGGCTCGCCGCTGTGCTGAGCGTTACCGCCGCGTTATGTACGTTGCTGTTCTACTTCATCCCGGCGCACTTATGGATGTTCGTGTGCCTGAGTGTGCTGTTTGGAGGGGTATGGATGGTGGTGTTGCCGCTGTCCGAGTCCTATCTGCTCAAGCGCGACAAACTGGCCCTGCAGAATTACGGTTGGGTGCGGGCGGTAGGCTCATCGGCCTTTATCCTGACCTCGACCCTCGGTGGTTTTCTGTTTGCGCAGTACAGCCAGTCGTGGGTGCCGCTGGTGATCGCATCGAGCATGTTGATCACCGCTGTGGCGTGTCTGCGTTTAAAGCGCCAGGTGTCGCGGGCGCATCTGGCGCCGTCCGGTCCGACGCGCAAACGGCCTGACTGGAAAGCTCTGTTGGCGCACAAAAGCCTGCTGATTGCGATTGCTGCCGCCAGCTTCATTCAACTGAGTCACACCCTGTACTTTTCCACGGCTTCGATTGGTTGGGGGGTGAAGGGTTTTTCTTCCTCGGCAATCGGCATGTTCTGGGCGGTGGCCGTGATTGCGGAAATCACCTGGTTCGCGCTGTCCAACAAAGTCCTGGCGTTTTGCGCGCCGTTGTCGTTGGTGATGTTTTCCAGCGTGTGTGCGGCGCTGCGCTGGGCGCTGTTTGCCAACAGCGATGCGGTGTCGATGATCATTCTGGGCCAGTGCCTGCACGCGCTGAGTTTTGCCGCCTACCACGCGGCGATCATGCGCTTTATCCGCGACCAGGCACCGCCGGATATTCAGGTCTTTACTCAAGGGGTCTATTACTCCCTGGCGGTGGCCTTGCCCATGGGCCTGGCCACACCTTTCGCCGGCTACCTGTACCAGACCCGGCCGCAGTGGTCCTACTACGTGATGGCGCTGTTCGCGTTGGTCGGAACGGTGCTGGCGTTCATTGCTCATCAGAAAATGCGAAGTTCAACTCATGGCTCAACAAACGTTTACAGCCGTCTGCTTTGATATGGACGGCGTGCTCATTCAGTCGCGCGAGGTGATTGAACACGCCTGGACCACCGTGGCGCGCGAGTACGGGGTCAGCGTCGATCAGGATTTCATCGACGAGCACATCCATGGCCGTCTCGGCGGTTATACCCTCAAGACCTTGTTCGCAGAGTTTGGCGAAGCGCAGCAGGTGGCGATCAAGCGTGAAGTCGACGCCATCGAGCAGGTGACGAACTGTGCGCTGGTGCCGGGCGTCGCGGCGTTGATCGCCCGACTCCGCGAGCACGCCGTGCCCCTGGCGCTGGTCACCAGCAGTTGGCGGGCGCGGGTTGACCACGTTCTGCAGCAACACGACCTGATGTCGGCGTTCGACAGCATCATCTGCCGCGACGACGTACGCAGCGGCAAACCGGCCCCCGATCCCTATCGCCTGGCGGCGGCACAACTGGGTCGGCAAAGTGATGAATGCCTGGTGTTCGAAGACTCTGTCAGCGGCGTGCAGTCGGCGGTCAGCAGCGGTGCGCTGTGTATCGGCATTGGCGACGACCCGACGCTGACCGCGCATGGCGCCGCAGGTGTGTATGCCGATTTCACTCGGCTTGCGCTTAGGCTCGACGGCAGGGGCGCGCACGGTTATGCCGATGGAGCGCTGTTCATCAACGCGCACCCGACCCAGAGGTTTGCCCGGTCATGACATTGACGTTGCAGCACGCCAGCGTGCTCTGGAAATTCCTCGGTGCGGGGCGCCAACACAGCGCTTGTGAATTGATTGTGGTCTGCGGCTCCTACGACCTGCGGGTCTGCGATTACGCTTGCCAACTGTTGAAAGACGGCGTGGCACCCCACCTGTTGTTCACCGGCAATACCGGCAACTGGACCAGGCATTTGTGGGAACGCTCCGAAGCCGATATTTTTGCCCAACGCGCCTTGGCGCAAGGGGTGACGGCGCAGCAGTTCACCCTGGAAACCCGCGCGACCAACTTTGCCGAAAACATCGCGTTTGCCCGAGCGATGTTTCCCGACGTGCGTCGTGCGACGTTTCTGACCAAACCCAATTCGATCCGGCGCGTGGCGTTGACCCTGCCCGTGCAGTGGCCCGGACTGGAAGCCTTTGTGGATGCGCCGTCGTTCGATTTTCCTGATGACGTCAGCAACCTGATCGGGGTGCTGGGCCTGATCGACGAAATGGTCGGCGATGTGCACCGCATCATGGTTTACCCTGCGTTGGGTTTTCAGGTCGAACAGGCGATCCCCGAAGAGGTTCAGGTAGCCTGGCGGTATCTGGTGGAGCAAGGCTTCGATCACCATTTGATCAAGGGCAGGAGTTGACGCTGACTCCCGCCGGGAGACAGACATGCAGTACGACACGCTGATCCGCAACGCCACCGTCATCGATGGCAGCAACACCCCCGGCTACCGCGCTGATGTGGCGATTCTCAACGGGCGCATCGAACGCATCGGCGACTTGCGCGACGCCAGTGCGACCGAAGAAATCGACGCCGCCGGCCGCGTGCTCGCCCCGGGTTTCATCGACGTGCACACCCACGATGACACCGTGGTCATCCGCCAGCCCGAAATGCTGCCCAAGCTCAGCCAGGGCGTGACCACGGTGATTGTCGGCAACTGTGGGATCAGCGCCTCGCCGGTCAGTCTCAAAGGCAATCCGCCGGACCCGATGAACCTGCTCGGCAGCTCTGCCGCATTCGTTTACCCACGCTTCAGCGATTACCGCGCCGCCGTCGAAGCGGCGAACACCACGCTGAACGTCGCCGCACTGATCGGCCACACCGCACTGCGCAGCAATCACCTCGACGACCTGTTGCGCACCGCCACGCCTGACGAAATCGCCGCGATGCGCGAGCAGTTGCGTGAAAGCCTTGAGGCCGGCGCGCTCGGTTTATCCACAGGCCTTGCGTACGCCAGCGCCTTTAGCGCCTCCACCGATGAGGTCAAACAGCTGACCGAAGAACTGACCGCGTTCGGCGCGGTGTACACCACCCACCTGCGCAGTGAATTCGAACCGGTGCTGGAGGCGATGGACGAAGCGTTCAGCATTGGCCGCCACTCGCGGTCACCGGTGATCATTTCCCACCTCAAATGCGCCGGTGTCGGTAACTGGGGGCGCAGTCCGCAGTTGCTCGCGGCGTTGGAGGAAGCAGCGAAAACCCAGCACGTAGGATGCGATTGCTATCCCTACGCGGCGAGTTCTTCGACGCTGGATCTGAAGCAAGTCACCGACGCCCACCGCATCACCATCACCTGGTCGACGCCGCACCCCGAAGTCAGCGGTTGCGACCTGATCGACATCGCCGCCGAATGGAACGTGCCACTGCTCGAAGCCGCCAAGTGCCTGCAACCGGCGGGCGCGGTGTACTACGGCATGGACGAGGCGGATGTACGAAAAATCCTCGCGCATCCGCTGTCGATGGTCGGCTCTGACGGACTGCCGGAAGACCCGTTCCCGCATCCACGCCTGTGGGGCGCTTTCCCACGGGTGCTCGGACATTTCAGTCGTGATGTCGGGCTGTTTCCGTTGCACACCGCCGTGCACAAGATGACCGGTCTGTCGGCAGCGCGATTTGGCTTGAAAGAGCGCGGCGAGATTCGCGAGGGAAACTGGGCGGATCTGGTGCTGTTCGATCCTTTGACGGTGCGAGATGTGGCGGATTTCCATGATCCGCAGCGGGCGGCGCAGGGGATTGACGGGGTGTGGGTCAATGGCGTGTTGAGCTATCGCGACGGGCTGGCGAATGGGCGTCGGGAAGGGCGGTTTCTCGCGCGGGAAGGGGATTTGCGCAACAACTTTCGCTGACGTTTCGCGGAGTACGTCACAGTGGTGGCACATTGCAATTAAAGAAAGCCACCGCCAAGCCGAATTGCTGACATCCAGCCCAGCTAAACTCTTGGGCCAACCAGTCAGGGAGCACCCCATGAGCTTCGGCAAAACCACCCCGATCCTGCGGATCTTCGATGAAGCCAAGGCGTTGGAGTTTTACGTCGACTTCCTCGGTTTCAAGATCGACTGGCAGCACCGCTTCGAAGCGAACTTCCCGCTGTATCTGCAGGTGTCGCGTGGCGAGTGCGTGCTGCACCTGTCCGAGCATCATGGCGATGCGACGCCTGGCTCGGCGTTGCGCATCGAGACCGATGAGCTGGAGGCGTTTCAGCAGCAACTGATGGCCAAGGAATATAAATTCTCGCACCCACAGATTCAGGCGATGCCGTGGGGCAGTCAAGACATGACCATTGCCGATCCGTTTGGTAATCGACTGGTGTTCACCAACGCGATCAGTGTCTGATTCGAGACAGGCAAAAAAGCCCGCTGCCATACCATCAAGGTCTGGCCGCGGGCTTTTTCGTTTATTCGGTCGGCACTAACTTGTCCAGCACCCGGTTGACGGCGATCTCCGCCACCATCACTACTTGCGCGATGCCTTGCAGAGTCTTGCGGTGCGAGCCTTCCAGTAGCCCGGCGAAGTCGTTGAGCATCACGGTGGCCGAGCCGAGGGATTCGCAGGCGTCGGCCAGCAACGGTTCGGTGCCGCTGGCCGGATTGGCCATGTAGAGACGATTGGGCTGGTACGGGGTGGCCATGATCGCGGGCCTCGGTGGGCCGAGGTAGTGGTCGAGGGCGCGCTCGGCGGCTTCGTGGAATTTCCTTGATTCGGGGGATTCATAGGGGGAGGCCGCGTCGGTGGGCGGCGGGTTGGGCGTAACTTTGAACATGATTTTGGGTCCTGAAGTAGGAGCCATCACCGCTTCTCTACTAATAAGAAGAGGTGGCAGCTGTGCGCAGGTTAGTAGACCGGGGACCCAGGGAACCGGCGCGCTCGAAAGCGCCCTGCGCACAGCCACCATAGAGCGCAGACGGAAAATGCCTGACTGTTTGATGTGCAATGCACCCTGGAAGAACCTCGGGCTACTAAACCCGATCACTGGAAATCAGTGACGGACTCAAGTTACCGACGGCCTCCGGGGCGCACAAGCCGGCGGATTCTGGCGTAGCCGTAGGCAGTGGCGCAAGGATTTGTAGGCAGTAGGGCGTAACACTGAGTGTCTTTAAACACGGGGATTGCAGTGGGTTTATTGGGTTGCTGAAATTGAGGAATTGTCTGTCGGGTTTTTGGTGTGGCCACTGGCGCCATCGCTGGCAAGCCAGCTCCCACAGGGTTATGTGCGAGCCGCAGATTTTGTGTACGACCCGGTCACTGTGGGAGCTGGCTTGCCAGCGATGAGGCCAGAATAATCACCCGCGATGCATCTGCCGAAACTCCCCGGGCGGCATCCCGCGCCGGCTCTTGAACGTACGATGAAACGACCGTGGTTCGGTAAACCCCAGATACTGCGCAATGTCCTGAATTGGCAAGGTGCTGTTGAGCAAATAATGCTCGGCCAGCTCCTGACGCAAGTCATCAAGAATCTGCTGATACGACGTCCCCGCCTGATGCAACTGGCGTTGCAACGTGCGCACCGACACCGCGAGCTGCTCGGCCACCTGTTCCTTGCGCGGCAAACCTTCCTTGAGCAACTGGCGCAGGATGCTTTTGACCCGTTGTTCCAGCGACGCATCCTCCAGCGTCGCCATCAAGCCCATCGCGTGTTCTTCCAGGGTGCGCAGCAACTGCGCATCGGCCTGGCGCAGCGGTAATTGCAGATACGCCAGCGGCACGATCAGCGCCGAATACGCCTGCTCGAACAGCACCGGGCAATCGAAAAACGCTTCGTATTGCGCCTGACTGGCGTCTGGTGGGCGCGGATGTTCCAGCCACACGGCGGCGGGCGACATCTGTGTGTCGGCAATCCAGCGGGCATATTGCAGCCAAGAGCCAAGAACGTTTTCCACCAGATGCCGGCGAATCCGCGGACGCTCGTAGCGGCAAGTCCAGATCAGGTGTACGTGGCCGTCCTGCACTTCGGCACGGCTGACGCCCATGTCGCCCACCAGTTTTTCGAACGGCATGATCCGGCTCATGGCATCGCCCAGGGTCGCACAGTTCATGGTGATGTAACCGAGCACGCTCCAGGAGTTGGGCAGGACGAAATTGGCCGCGTTGAGACCAAACAGCGGATCGCCCGAGTGCTCGCAGAAATAATCGAGCAGGCGCTCATGGGTTTCGCCCGGCAGGCGCAGGCTGTTGTCGCTCAGTTGCTGCGCCTGCAATCCGGCTGCCGCCAGCGCCGGCTCGATGGCCATGCCCAGCTGCTCGGCATGGCGCACGTATTTGAGCAGCGGCGGAACCGAGGTGAAGCCGAGCGATTGCATGATCCGAATCCCTTGATCAAGGCCTGCGTGAGCGAATGAATGCCTGAAAGGTAATTTGAAACCCCGACTAAAGTAAATGGCTGGCACTTGCGCGACGTTTGACTCAATTGGCTACTCGAACTGGCCGGATGCGACCGTGACACTTTGCGGCCGCTGACTAGTATGGAGGCCTGCCACATCACTGATCAGACTGCATAAGAAGGACACACGCATGCGACGCTGGAACGGCTGGGGAGAGGCAACAACGGTGGTCGAGCTGCCGGCTCAGGGCGTGAGTTTTCTCCATGAACGACTGGGGGCCGGGCACGTGTTGCCCGATGCCACGCTGGAGTTGGCATTGGCGCGGGTGCCGTTCTCGCGGCTGGCGGCGCACGCCTTGTACAGCGTCGACGTCCATGATCGTCTGCTGCACGCCCGGGGCCAGAGTCTGCCGGACTGGCTGGCGTTGCGCGAAGGCGCGCTCGGCAACTATCCCGATGCGGTGGCGTTTCCCGAAACTGCAGAGCAGATCCGCCAATTGCTGGCGCTCGCCCATGAGCAGGACCTGTGCCTGATTCCCTACGGCGGTGGCACCTCGGTGGCCGGGCACATCAACCCGCCGGATTCGACGCGACCTGTAGTGACGGTGTCGCTGGCGCGGATGAATCGCCTGATCGACCTCGACGAGGCCAGCCAGTTGGCGACGTTCGGCCCCGGCGCCAGTGGCCCGCAGGTGGAAAGTCAGCTGCGCGCTCGCGGCTACACGCTGGGGCATTTCCCGCAGTCATGGGAGTTGTCGACGCTGGGCGGTTGGGTGGCCAGTCGCTCCAGTGGTCAGCAGTCGTTGCGCTACGGGCGCATCGAGCAATTGTTCGCCGGCGGCACCCTGGAAACCTTCGCCGGGCCATTGGAAATTCCGACCTTCCCAGCCTCGGCGGCGGGGCCTGATCTGCGCGAAGTGGTGCTCGGTTGCGAGGGGCGTTTCGGGATCATTTCCGAGGTCAAAGTGCGAGTCAGTCCGCTGCCCGCCGATGAGCGTTTTTACGGGGTGTTCCTGCCCAGTTGGAGCAAGGCGCTGCAAGCGATCCGCCAATTGGCCCAGGCACGAGTGCCGCTGTCGATGTTACGCCTGTCGAACGCGGTAGAGACCGAAACCCAACTGGCGCTGGCCGGTCATCCGCAGCAGATCGCTTGGCTGGAGAAGTACCTGAACCTGCGCGGCGCCGGTGGAGGCAAGTGCCTGCTGACCTTCGGCGTGACCGGCAACCGTCGGCAAAACGCGCTGTCGCTGAGTCAGGCGCGGCAGCATCTGAAAGCTTTCGGCGGCGTGTTCACCGGCACCTTGCTCGGCAAGAAGTGGGCGCAGAACCGCTTCCGTTTCCCCTACCTGCGCGAGAACCTGTGGAACGCCGGTTACGTGGTCGACACTCTGGAAACCGCCACCGACTGGAGCAACGTCGACAATCTGCTCAACCTGATCGAAAACAGCTTGCGCGATGCCTTGGCGGCGCAGGGTGAGCGGGTGCATGTGTTCACCCATCTGTCCCACGTCTACGGCGAAGGCTCGAGCATCTACACCACTTACGTGTTTCGCCCGGCGGCGGATTATCCGGCGACGCTGGCGCGCTGGCAGGCACTCAAGCACGCGGCCAGCCAGACCATCGTCGACAACCACGGCACCATCAGCCACCAGCACGGGGTCGGCAAGGATCACGCGCCGTACCTGCCGCGCGAGAAGGGTGCGCTGGCGATGGACACTTTGCAGGCGCTGAGCAGGCACTTCGATCCGGCCGGGCGCCTCAACCCCGGCACGCTGTTGCAGGAGTGACGGCCATGCACCCGGACTGGAACGCCGCGTGGCGCCAGCAAACCTTGCCGACATTGGCCGACGCAAGCTGGGATCTGATCGTCATCGGCGGCGGCATCAGCGGTGCCGGAATTCTGCGCGAAGCGGCACGGCGTGGCTGGCGTTGTCTGCTGCTGGAGCAACGGGATTTCGCTTGGGGCACCTCTAGCCGATCGTCGAAAATGGTCCACGGCGGTTTACGTTACATCGCCAAGGGCCAGTGGCGCCTGACCCGCGATTCGGTGCGCGAGCGTCAGCGTCTGCTCGACGAAGCGCCGGGACTGGTGGAACCGATGAGTTTCATGATGCCGCACTATCGCGGCGGCTTTCCCGGGCCGCGTGTGCTCGGTGGCTTGTTGTCGGTTTACGACGCGTTGGCCGGACGCCGCAGCCATCGTTTTCATGACGCGCAGCAACTGCGTTTTCTCGCGCCGGGGGTGAAGGAAAATTACCTGCTCGGCGGCACCTGTTTTGTCGATGCGCTGACCGATGACGCACGGCTGGTGATGCGCGTGTTAAGCGAAGCGCGAGCCGATGGCGCGGTAGTGCTCAACGGGGTGCGCGTCGAACATTTGCTGCGCGAAAACGGTCGGGTGTGTGGGGTGCAGATCGAGGACTGCGAAGCGGGTGGATCGCTGCAATTGCGTTGCGGCGTGTTGGCGGTGGCGACCGGGGCATGGGCTGAGCGCCTGCGGTTGCCTGAAGCGCCACGACAGTTGCGGCCATTGCGCGGCAGCCATCTGCTGTTGCCGGGCTGGCGTTTGCCGGTGGCGCAGGCCTTCACTTTTCTGCATGCGCGCGACCGTCGGCCAGTGTTCGTGTTTCCGTGGGAAGGGGCGACGGTGGTTGGCACTACGGATCTCGATCATCGCGAGAATCTGGATCAGAGCGCGAGCATCAGCGCCGACGAACTCGACTATCTGCTGGCGGCCTGCACGCAACAATTTCCGGGTGCCGAAGTGACGGCGAGCGATGTGCTGTCGACCTGGTCCGGCGTACGTCCGGTGGTGGGCAGCGCGGCGGGTGCACAGCAAGGCAAACCGTCGAATGAAACCCGTGAACATGTGCTGTGGCAGGAGCCGGGTTGCGTCACGTTAGCTGGCGGCAAACTGACAACGTTTCGCCCGCAAGCCATCGAAGTGCTCAAGGCTTGTGCCGATATGCTCGGTCGCTCTTTCGAAGATGATGCCGCGCCAGTGTTCGCACCGGTGCCGCCGCTGACGATTCCCGGACTCAGCCCGCAACAGTGGCGACGGCTGGCCGGACGCCACGGTCGCGACCTGCCGCGACTGGCGCAGCTGATCGCCGAGTTGGGCCGCGAAACGGTCGGCAACACTGACACCTTGTGGGCAGAACTGGCCTTCGCCTGTGAGGCGGAAATGGTTCTGCACCTCGATGATCTGTTGCTGCGCCGCACCCGACTGGGCCTGTTGCTGGTGCGCGGTGGCGAAGCGCATTTCGCCGCCATCCGCCAACTCTGCCAGCCACGCCTGGGCTGGGACGATGCACACTGGCAACAAGAGCTGCAGCGTTACCGGGCGTTGTGGCAACGTCACCACGGCCTGCCGGATGCCACGCCTTGAGGCCCCTTGAAGAGAGCGCCATGGATAACCACTCGAACAAGCGCTACCTGCTGGCGATCGACAACGGCACCCAGAGCGTGCGCGCATTGCTCTTCGATTTGCAGGGCAATCTGCTCGGTAAAGGCAAGGTCGAGTTGCAGGCGTACTACTCGACGCAACCGGGCTGGGCCGAACAGGACCCGGAATATTATTGGGCAAAACTCGGCGAAGCCTGTCAGCAGGTGTGGGCGCAAACCGGGATTGATCGCTCGCAGATTGCCGGGGTGTCGCTGACCACTCAGCGCGGCACGGTGATCAACGTCGATGCTCAGGGCAAGCCGCTGCGCCCGGCCATTCTGTGGCTCGATCAGCGTCAGAGCGAAGTGGAGGGCGGGATCAAAGGGCCGTGGGGCTGGCTGTTCAAACTGGTCGGCGCGCAGGCGACGGTGGATTACTTTCGCGCTCAGGCCGAGGCCAACTGGATCGCCAGACACCAGCCTGAAGTCTGGGCGGCGACCGACAAGTTTCTGCTGCTCTCGGGCTTTCTCACTCATCGTCTGTGCGGGCGCTTTGTCGACTCGGTGGGTTGCTGCGTCGGCTATCTGCCGTTCGACTTCAAACGGTTGAAATGGGCCGCGCCCAGTGACTGGAAATGGCAGGCGCTGGCGGTGCGTCCCGAGCAATTGCCGACCTTGCACAAACCCGGCGAAACCCTCGGCTACATCAGCGCCGAAGCTAGCCGTCACACGGGGATTCCCGAGGGTCTGCCGCTGATTGCCGCGGGCGCCGACAAGGCCTGCGAAGTGGTCGGCTCCGGCGTGGTCGATGCGAGCACGGTGTGCCTGTCCTACGGCACCACGGCGACCATCACCAGCACTCGCTCGCGCTACCTGGAAATCGTCCCGCTGATCCCGCCGTACCCCTCGGCGGTGCCGGATCAGTACAACTGCGAGGTGATGATTTATCGCGGTTACTGGATGGTCAGCTGGTTCAAGAACGAGTTCGGCCTGCGCGAGATGCAGCAGGCCAAAGAGCAGGGCATCGAGCCCGAGCAACTGTTCGATGCGCTGGTGAACGCGGTGCCGCCGGGATCGATGGGGCTGATGCTGCAACCGTACTGGTCGCCAGGGATTCGTGAGCCGGGTGTCGAAGCCAAAGGCGCGATGATCGGCTTCGGCGACGTGCACACCCGCGCGCACATTTACCGGGCGATTCTGGAAGGACTGGCGTATGCGCTGCGCCAAGGCCTGGAGAACATCGAGAAGCGTTCGAAGGTGTCGGTCAAGCGCCTGCGCGTGGCCGGTGGCGGTTCGCAAAGTGATGCGGCGATGCAGCTGACGGCGAATATTTTTGGTCTGCCGGCGGAGCGTCCGCATGTGTATGAGGCGTCCGGGCTGGGCGCGGCGATCTGTTGTGCGGTGGGGCTGGGCTTGTATGCGGATTTCCCCACGGCGATCGCCGCGATGACCCGCGTCGGGACGGTATTCACCCCGCAACCCGAGGCGCAGCAGGTCTATGAGCGTTTGTACAACGAGGTGTACCTGCGCATGTATCGCCAGCTCAAGCCGCTGTACCAGAGCATCCGCAAAATCACCGGTTACCCCGCTTAAAAGTACGGTGGTGATCTCCTGTGGGAGCGGGCTTGCTCGCGAAGGCGGTGTATCAGTCACTGCATGTGCAAACTGACACACCGCCTTCGCGAGCAAGCCCGCTCCCACAGGGAACAGTGGTGTTCTCGCTATTGTGCATATGGCGCTATCGGAGACTTTTTCTGGTGAGATCGGACAGTGTCAGCGCCGGGGGCGGTTGTTAGGCTCAACCCCCACGGCACCTCCAATAAGAATTAAAAGCAATGAAGCTGACCTTTCTCCTGTTGCTGCTTTGTGCAACGGCCCCGACGGCGTGGGGCTGGTCGAACCACACGGTGGGCAGCTATCTGGCGTTGCAGGAACTGCCGGCGCTGCGCGATGCGCCGCCGGTCGAGGTCGAGCCGCTGGAGCGTTTTCTCGCCGAGCAGTATCCAGCCGTGGTCGCGCTGCTGGAACAACAGGAAAACTTCGCCCGTGAACACTTCACCCAGTACCCGCCGCGCCCCGACAATCTGAAGCTGCCCGCCGTACCGAGTGACGATCTGCGCCACGATTTTCTCACCGCGTTGCGACTCAATCCGCACATTCATCTGGCGATGGTCATTCAGCCGTTGCCGGGTCAAGACCTGCCCGAGCGCGAACATCTCAGCGCCGATCAGGTGATGGTCGAGCAGACGCTTTCGCCATGGAATCGTCAGCGTTTCATTCGCGTGGCGGACGGCGAAAAAGTTGCGCCGCTGGCGGTGCTGGCAAGCGCCGCCGACGAGCCGGATTACGGTCACGACATCAACCTGTTCAGCGACAACCCCGGCGAGGTCGGCGCGCTGTATGGCTTCGGCCCGCAGCCGTTCGGCGATGCGCGTTTTCAGTACAGCTCGCAGGCGCCGTTCCACATGGGCTTCTTCCATGAAAGCGCGGTGGTGTATGCCGCTGCCGGATTTCTTCAGCGCAGTTGGCCGGACTGGCGCGCCTATCAGTACCTGGGCCTGGCGCGACTGGCATTTGCCTCTGGCCATCCCTACTGGGGTTACCGCTTTCTCGGATGGGGCGCGCACCACGTGCAGGACCTGACCCAGCCGTATCACGCCAAGCCGCTGCCCGGCGTAGAACTGCCGAGTCTGTTGCTGCTGGAAGGCAAGGCGCTGGCCGGTTTTGCCGATGATAAAAAAGCCTCGATCGAGCGCGTCGCCACCCGCCATATGGAAATCGAGAAGTACCAGTCGACCTGGTTGCGCCGCGTGCTGCGCACCGGTCAGGCGCATCCGATGCTCGCGGCCTACGCCGATGTCGCTCAAGACCAACACTATCCGCCGTACTCGGTGGACTACCTGCGCGACGTGGTCAGCGCCGAGTCGGTAGAGGACTCGGCGGCGTTCGATGAAGCCATCGGCCAGTGGCTGGAAACGGCCCCGGTGACCAGTGATTTCAGCAGCGGCAATCAGGTGCAGCGCGAGACGTTCGAGCATCCGGCACTCAATCAGCAGCTGTTCAAACTGCTCGGGCATTTCGGCGTGCACAGCCGGATTTATGTCCGCGCGGGGTTGGCACCGTAGCCGTCGCGGCCACGCAAAAAACAATAAGAACAAGGAGGAACCCATGATCAACACTCGATTGCGCCTCACCGGCGTGGCCCTGCCCGGTGTCGGCCTGGCAGGGCTGCTGCAACTCTGTGCGGTGGATGCGCTGCAGGCTGCCGAGTTCAGCGTGCTGGACAATCAGGTCACCGGCTCGATCGACACGACCCTGTCCTATGGCCGTTTGTGGCGGGTGCAGGGCCGCGACAAGAACAACGATGACGTCAACACCAACGACGGCAATCGCAACTTCGACACCGGGCTGGTTTCCGAGGTGTACAAGATCACTTCCGAGCTTGAGGCCAACTACCAGAACTACGGGATGTTCCTGCGTGGCACGGCGTTCTACGACACCCAGTTGATGGACAAACGCAACGATTACTACCGCAACAACAACCCGTCGCAGCCGAGCCAGAGTTACCCGCAGGACGACCGCTTCACCAGCCAGACCCGCGACATCGCCGGCAGCCGGATCGAAATGCTGGACGCTTATGTCTACGGTAACTGGGACGTGGCGCAGATGCCGGTCACTGCGCGGGTCGGTCGTCAGGTGTTCAACTGGGGCGAGGGGATTTTCTATCGCGGCGGGATCAACACCACCAACCCGGTCGACGCGGCGAAATACCGTTTGCCGGGAGCCGAGGTCAAGGAAGTGTTGATGCCGGTGGAGGCCGTGAGCTTCAACATTGGCCTCAGCGATTCGTTGACCCTGGAGAGCTTCTACCAGACCAACTGGAAGGAAACCCGCATCGACCCGGTCGGCACTTTCTACTCGCAGACCGACCTGTTTGCCGATGGCGGCAACACCGGTTACAACAACTTCAGCGGCACCGCGCTCGATACCCCGGTGCCGGGGTTCGGCAACGTCATTGGGCTGTACAGCGCACTGGGCAACAACCCATTGCTCGGCCCGGCGCTGAAAAGCACCGGCCTGTACGCCAACGGTGTGACCCCGGCCTACGGCAATACGCTGAAAGTGGCGTCGATCGGCAAGGACTACAACGCGCGCAACGACGGGCAGTTCGGCTTCGCCTTCCGCTACATCGCCGAGGAGCTGAACAGCACCGAGTTCGGCCTGTACCTGGTCAACTACCACGCCAAGGAACCGACCATTGCCGCTGACCTCGGTGGCTACAAAGGCATCGACATGAATGCGCTGACCAACATGCTCTCCAGCGTCGCTGGCAGTCAGGCCGGGGCGCTGGCGAATGGTCTGGCGACGGCCGATGTGATGGGCAACATTCAGGCGCATCGGCGTTATGCCGAAGACATCCGTATGTATGGTTTCAGCTTCAATACCACCCTGGGCCAGGCATCGGTGTTCGGTGAGATCGCCTATCGACCGAACCTGCCGATCGGCATCGCCGCGACCAACGACCTGATCGGCGACCTGGCCAACGGCGCCGCTGTGGCGGTGACCGGCAAGCCCGTCAACGTTGGTGGGCAGATGGTCACCCTCGACAGCGAGATCAATAACGCCGAGCGCGTGGAGGCGTTCAACACCTCATTGGGCAGCATCTACAACTTCGGCCCGACGCTGTCGTTCGACTCGATGTTCGGCATCTTCGAACTGGCCTCCGAACATCTGCGCGGCAGCAGTCTGCAATACACCGCCTACGACGGCAGCACGCGTTATTACGCCGGTACCGGCAACACCTCTTATGTCTCCGGCGGTGATCGTGATGATCAGGTCAACCGCAACTCCTACAGCTACACGGTGATGTTCAACGGCACCTGGAACGACGTGTACGCCGGGGTCAACGTGTCGCCTTACGTCGTCTACAAGGACGACTTCAAGGGCAACAGCTATCAGGCCGGCAACACCATCGACGGGCGCAAGGCCTACACCCTGGGGATCAAGGCCAACTACCAGAACAAGCTCGAAGCCGAGGTGCAGTACACCAACTTTTGGGGCGGCGGGCAGAACAACGGGATTCGCGACCGCGACAACGTCGGGTTCAACCTCAAGTATTTCCTTTAAGGGACTACACGAGATTTCAGCAACACCTCATCCCCCCTGTGGGAGCGAGCCTGCTCGCGAAGAGGCAGGCACCTTCAACATTGATGTCGACTGATACACCGCTTTCGCGAGCAGGCTCGCTCCCACAGGTTTTTGTACTTTGGAGAAGATCATGTTTCACACTTCAAGCATGACCCGAATTTCGCTGGCGCTGGTTCTGGGCCTCACCGCCGGCAGCGCCCTCGCCGCCATCACCCCGCAACAAGCCGAACAACTGAAAACCACCCTCACACCCATGGGCGCCGAGCGCGCGGGCAACGCCGCCGGCACCATTCCGGCCTGGACCGGCGGCATCACCCAGGCGCCCGCCGGCTACAAACCGGGCCAACATCACCCGGATCCATATGCGGCGGACAAGCCGTTGTTCACCATTACCAAGGCCAATCTCGACCAGTACAAGGCCCACCTCAGCCCCGGTCAGATTGCGCTGTTCAACAGCTACCCGGACACGTTCCAGATGCCGGTCTACCCGTCGCGTCGCTCGGGTTCGGCGCCGCAGTGGCTGTATGACAACACCCTGAAGAACGCGACCTCGGCCAAGCTGCTGGAGGGCGGCAGCGGATTCGCCGATGCCTACGGCGGCGTACCGTTCCCGGTGCCCAAGGACGGCATCGAAGTGCTGTGGAACCACATCACCCGTTATCGCGGAATCTACGTGGTACGTCGCGCATCCGAAGCGCCGGTGCAGCGCAACGGCAGCTTTGCGCTGGTGACCTCGCAGCAGGAAGCGCTGTTCAACTTCTACCGTCCGGGTGGGCAGTACGCCGACCTGAAAAACATCCTGTTCTACTACCTCGCCTTCGTGAAAAGTCCGGCGCGACTGGCCGGTGGCGCGGCGCTGGTGCACGAGATGCTCGATCAACTCAAGGACCCGCGTCAGGCCTGGGTCTACGACGCCGGCCAACGCCGCGTGCGCCGCGCGCCGAACCTGGCATATGACACGCCTATTGCCTCATCCGATGGCCTGCGCACGGCGGACGATACCGACCTGTTCAACGGCTCGCCGGACCGCTACGACTGGAAGCTCAAGGGCAAGCAGGAAATCTACATTCCCTACAACAACTACAAGGTCGGCAGCCCCGACGTGAAGTACGCACAACTGCTGACCCCGGGGCACCTCAACCCGCAATTCACCCGCTACGAGCTGCACCGCGTGTGGGTGGTCGAGGGCAACCTGAAACCGGGTGCGCGACATGTCTATTCCAAGCGCGTGCTGTTTCTCGACGAGGACAGCTGGGGCGCGGCGCTGGTTGATCAATACGATGGGCGAGGGGAGCTGTGGCGGGTGTCGATGGCCTACCTGAAAAACTTCTACGATCTGCCGACCACCTGGAGCGCACTGGACGTATTCCACGACCTGCAGGCCCGCCGTTACTACGTGCAGAACCTCGACAACGAAGAAGCCTCCACCGTGGACTTCTCGCAACCGGTGCCGGAAGACGCGTATTTCATGCCGTCGGCGTTGCGCCAGCGCGGGACACGCTAAGGGGCACCGGACTGCTGATCGGACGCAACTCCTACACAAGGCGGGTTGTCTGGGGCATTGGGTTGACTGGTCTGACGCAATCGCGGGCAAGCCCGCTCCCACAGGTTTTTCGGTCGTTCACATATTCTGTGTTCGACTCGTTTCCTGTGGGAGCGGGCTTGCCCGCGATTGGATTTACCCTTTGGCGCTGACTGAGGTCAGACGCGGAAGTGGCTGACCATCTGCTGCAACTGGCCACCCAGGCGTGCCAGTTCAACGCTGGACGCTGCGGTTTCATCACTGGCCGCGGCGGTCTGTTCCGACACGTCGCGCACGTTGATGATGCTGCGGCTGATTTCTTCGGCCACGGCGCTTTGCTGTTCGGCCGCGGCGGCGATCTGCTGGTTCATCGACTGGATATTCGACACCGTGCGGGTGATGTTCTCCAGGGAGTCGCCAGCCTTGCGGGTCAGGGCCACGCTGCTGTCGGTCAGGGCGCGGCTGTTGTTCATCACCGCCGCTACTTGCTGGGTGCCGTTCTGCAGACCGGCGACCAGACCTTCGATTTCTTCGGTGGATTTCTGCGTGCGCTGGGCCAGACCACGGACTTCGTCGGCGACCACGGCAAAACCACGCCCGGCTTCACCGGCACGCGCCGCTTCGATCGCGGCGTTGAGTGCCAGCAGGTTGGTCTGTTCGGCCACGGCTTTGATCACGTCCATGACGCTGCCGATCTTGTCGCTTTCCTGTTGCAGCACGCTCATGGCTTCGGTGGAGCGCACCACTTCGCTGGCCAGACGCTCGATCTGCGCGATGGCTTCGTTGACCACTTTGTCGCCTTCACGGGCTTCGCCGTCAGCGGCGGCTGCGGCTTGCGAGGCTTCTTCGGCGTTGCGTGCGACTTCCTGCACGGTGGCGGTCATCTCGTGCATGGCGGTGGCCACCTGGTCGGTCTCGACCTTCTGGCTGTTGACACCGGCGCTGGTCTGCTCGGTCACGGCCGAGAGTTCTTCGGCGGCGCTGGCGATCTGGGTGACGCCGTCGCGGATGCCGCTGATCAGGTCGCGCAGGGTCACGCCCATGCGCGCAATGCCTTGCTGCAGCACGCCAAGTTCGTCGCGGCGGGTGACCGTGACGTTCTGGGTCAGGTCGCCGCTGGCAATGCGCTCGACCACGGCCAGGGTTTCCTGCAACGGACGGGTGATCTGACGGGTGATGATCACCGCGGCAATCACACCGACCAACAGCGCCAGCAGGGTGCTGATCAGCTGGAAGGTACGGGCCTGGGCGCTTTCGATATCGCGACGGTCGAGCTGAATCTGGTACAGCTGCTCGCTGGTGTTGACGATCGCGGTGCCCTGATCGGTCATCTCCTTACGCGCCTGCACCGCTTCGCTGTTGGCGTTCTTGTACGCCTGCAACGCGCTGCGGTAGTTGGTCAACGCGGTTTCCAGCTGACGCAGGGCGTCTTGCTGGGTGGCGGCGAAATGCACGTTCAGTTGCTTGAGGCTGGCGATCGCTGCGTCCAGTTGGCCGACGGCTTTCTGCTCGGTTTCGGCGTTGGTGGTGGCGGTGTAGCCGCGCACTTCATAGCGCGCCAGGATGAACGCTTCCTTGGCCTGGGTGATGGCCTGGAACTGCTCGAAGCGCTGCTCGCTCATGTCCATTTGCTGCACGCGCTTGCTGATCGTTTCGATCAGGTTGTAAGCGGTGTCGGCGTTGGTGCCCATCACGTCGCGGGCGCTGTTGCCGGTGCGGTAGGCGTTGCGCATCTTGTTCAGCGAGGTCTGGTATTCGGCGATAGTCGCGGCCTGCTCTTTCAGCAGTTTGACGTTTTCCGGGCTCTTGAACTTGTTGATCAGCGCCTGTTGTTGCGCGGCGAAGCTTTCGAGGGTGGTTTGTACATTCTGCGCGGCGGTTTCGTCGCCGTTGGTCAGCATGTATTGCAGGCGGACCACGCGCAGCTTGGTCAGACCGGCATTGAGCTGGGTGATGTCGCTCATCCAGTTGCTGCGGTCAATCAGGCCGCCGAGGCTGGTCCAGCCCGTCAGGGCCAGCACGCAGGTCAGGGCCAGGACCAGGCCGAAGCCCAGGCCCAATTTCATGTTCACGCTGATGTTGCCGAACCAGCTATTCATCACAATTCCTCCAGGAACGTAGAGCTACTTGATCGTCGGTCAGGCTGGAAGATTGTTGTTTTTTTGAGCCAGCAAGGGTGTTAGCAGGTCTGTATCGGCCGCAAACACGAGAGCTGAAAGGTTTTTGTCCTACGGAATTTGTAACAAGGGCGCTTCAAGACTTTTTTCACATGCGTTTCACTCGCCACTTACGCCCGCTTCTCTACCCTCGCCGCATCGAATTGACTGTGATGGATGCCGACGAGGCGGCCCGATGTGGAATTGAGACTGAGTCTGTTCGGCGTCAAACGCTCGATTTCCCTGAGCGGATTGGCCCGCTATCGCAATACCTGGGTGGTGCTCGGCGCGTCGCTGCTGGTGATTCCGCTGACACTGTGGCTGCTCGCCCCGGCGGCGGTGCCGGATCTGGCCCATGGCAATGTGTCCGGAGCCCGCGCGCTGGCGGCCGGGTGGGCCAAGGGCGACATGATTGTGCTGGTGCGTCACGTCGAGCGCTGCGATCACTCGCCGGCGCCGTGCCTGAGTGGCGACGACGGCATCACCGACCGCTCGCGCAGTGTTGCGGTCGGTGTCGGTGCACAGTTTGAGCATCTGGGCCTGAATAACGCCGACATCTACAACAGCCCGATGCTGCGCACGGTGCAGACCGCCGGTTACATGTTCAACCGCGCGGCCAGCGGCGAAGACTGGCTGATCAGCTGCAAGGGCCACATCCTGCAGGAAGCGCTGGCGCACAAGCTTGCGGGGCGCAACCTGATCCTGGTGACCCACAGCGAATGCATGGCGGAGCTGGAAAAGGACTTGAATACACCGGTTTCTGACCCTGGCTACGGCTCCTCACTGTTTGTGTCTGCCGCGAATAAGGCGGATCCGCGTGTACTTGGCTTCATCGAGGCCTCTGACTGGCACTCGGTGAGCACCCGATGAACTGACGTTTGCCAAGCTTCAGCGCAAACAAAACCCGCCAGTGACGGCGGGTTTTTTATTGTCTGGTGCGAAGGACGTCAGTAGCCGACGAAGTAATACGCCTGACGCCCGACCATCATGGTCTTGAGCACTTTGAGCGGTGCGGCGGGTTCGCTGTCTGCCGAGATCACCGCGACGTTCGAGGGGGAAGCGCTGAGGAAGTCGTGCAGTTGCGCTTCAGTATCCAGCCCCTTGAGCACGCGTTGCGTGTAGAACACGCTGGCGCCGCCGACCCGTTCATTGGCCTGGAACAGTGCGACCAGCTGACCGTTGGCCTGCAAGCTCTGAATGTGTTCGGTCAAAGGCAGGAACGACAACTCCTTGTCGGCGTTGGGCAGTGCCCACTGCGCGGCGCCGAGGTAGCTGGCGATCACCACCGTGAGCAATCCTGCGGCAATCGCCTGACGATGGCGGGCGACTTTTCCGATGAAGCGGTCTGCGTTTTCACGCGCCTGCAAGCGCTCGAACAACACGCGTGCGTACTCAGCGGCGATCACCGCCGCCGCCGGGGTCATCGACATCAGGTACACCGTGCGCTTGCTCGAGGCCAGGGTCAGCATGATGAACTGCGCGACGATCCACAGGCTGAAAAACAGCAGATAGCGGTTGGCCTTCAGCTCCTTGCGGAAATGCCACAGCCCCAGGTACACCAGAATGTTCCACGGCAGGAACGCTTCCGGGAGTTTGGCGAGGTAGTAATAGAACGGCTCGTAATGCCCGGCCTCGACGAACGAGCCGCTGAAGCGACCGACGCTGTTGGTCAGCAGCACTTCAGCGACAGCGTGCGAACCACCGCGCTGATAGAGCACGGCGAGCCAGATCAGCAACGGAATCAGACCTACAAGCGTGAGCAGGCCGGGACGCAGCCAGGCGCCGACCTTCAGGCGTTTGTCGATCAGGTTGTCGGCCAGCAGGTAGGCGAAAATCACCACCCCCGGCATCGCCAGTCCCAGCACGCCCTTGCTCAAAGTGGCGACGGCGATGCCGACGATAAACAGCAGCGAGTTAGCCGCGTTCGGTCCACGTTGCGCCTGAAAGAACGCCAGCAGCGCCGTGGTCACGCCGAGCGCCAGCAGCGCATCTTCGCCGACCCCGCGCACGTTGCTCCAGTAGCTGGCCATGGTCGCCAGCAGAATCCCCGCCGTCCACGCGACCGCTTTTGGCCGGCCGAAGCGGCGCAGCATGCCGTACAGCAGCATCACGCTGAGCAACCCGGCCACCGCCGACGCCAGTCGCACTGCCCATGGCGAAACACCGAACACGCGCATGGCGCCGGCGTCCAGCCACAGGCTCAGCGGTGGCTTTTCCAGAAACGGTTCGCCGAACAGGCGCGGCGTCACCCAGTCATCGTCCAGATGCATCTCCATGGCGATCCCGGCGACCCGGGCCTCGGTAGAGCCTTGCAACTGGTGGTTACCCAAAGCGAAAAAAAACAGCAGGGCGGCGAGTAGAAACAGTGAAGTGGCGGCACGCGGCATGGATTTCAGGCAACCGGAAAGGGCAGGAGCCTTGAGCATACTTCGCCAATGCTTAACAAATTGTGAAACTCACGCCAGTTGACGCGACCAACGCTTCTCCGGCGTTTCAAACAGCGGATTGACCAGCGCCGTCAGCACATGGTCCTGCCAGCGCCCGGCGATATTCAGGTACGCCTTGGCGTAGCCTTCGCGCTCGAAACCCAGACGCTCCAGCAACCGCGCACTGCGCTCGTTGCCGGGCATGTAATTGGCCATGATCCGGTGCAGGTTCTGCGTGTCGAACATGTAGCCGATGCCAGCCTCCAAGCCTTCCTGCATCAAACCCTGACCCTGATGCGCGTGGTCAATGTGATAACCCAGATAACACGCCTGAAACGCGCCGCGAATGATCCCGCTGAAATTACACGCGCCGATCATCTGTTGGCCATCCGGCGTCAGCAGGGCGAAATGCATCGCCAGCCCGGCCTCGAAAGCACTGGCCTGAACTTCAAGGCGTCGACGAATCTGTTCGGTAGAAAAGTATTCGGTGGTGCGAATCGGCGACCAGGGGGCGAGATGGCGCTGGTTGCGTGCATAAAAGTCACTTTCCAGCTCGGCCTGTTCCGGGGCGAGGATGGCGAGCGTCAGGCGTTGGCAGGGCAGGCTCAGCAGTGACATCGGGCGCTCCGGTGGGCAGGGTTGAGGGACAGGATTGATCACGGGATGGAAAAAAACAAACCGGGTGTATCGCTTCGGCAGCAAACGCCAGGCAAAAAAAAGCCCGCGGGAGAGCGCGGGCGAACCGTAGTTTCTTGAATGAGCGAGCGGACTGTACCGTGTTGATCGAGCCTGAGCAGTGAAGAAAAATTCATCTCGGCAGCGACCGCTCTGCAACGCCTCAGGGCAGATGATCCGCGGCGAAATCGGCTTCCGGGTCGGCCGTAACGAGCCAGGTCATTTCAGAATTCCGTGACCTTGTCCTCGCGCAAAATCCACCCGGCTTCACCCGCCACCAACTTGTACTGAACCTGACGCATCTTCCCAGTACGCCCGGCGCCAGCGTCGGCACTGTCATACACCGGGAAACGTTGCACCAGGGTGCTTTCCACCACCGCAAACGAGTCCTCGCCCTGATAGCCCGACGCGGTCTTCGGGTTGTCGCTGACCGGAGGCAAGTAGATTGCGCTCAGGGATTTCTTGTTGTTGGCTGAATAGGCGATCAGTTCGCCCGGCATGCCGCGCCCGGGCGAGCGGGTAAAAACGTAGAGTTCGGGGGAGCCGTCGTTATTGATGTCGGCGACTTCGGCGCGTACCACATCACCCGTTAGCGCCTGGCTGATGACCGTGTTGTCGATCTCCAGCCCCTTGGGAGCGATGCGCAGCGTCGGTTTGCCATCGACCTGCTCGGTGCTGACGTGAAAAGCGATGCCGTGCAATTCCAGCGTCTGATCGAATGGCTGCTGCCGGCTGATGGCATCGCCATTGACCAGCCTCAGCGACAACTGATAGTTGGCCACTTCATTACGCCGGGCGGCGTTGCGCATGAGGTAGACCTGAACCGTGTACTCGCCATCGCCGGGCAGTGGACCGAGAAAGTGATTGCCCATGATCGAGCCGTTGAACAGCGCGTAATCGGCACCCTTGGCGAGGATGTTGAAGTAGGCGGAGGTGTTGGACGGTTTGAAGTCGACGGTCAGTATCTGGCCGGCCTTGGCGTTGAATGTGTACTGCGCGGTCTGGTCCCCCTTGATCGACTGTTTGCGCTGGATGCTGTCGGCACTGGTTGTGAACGCGATCGGCTCGACGCGCATGGTGGGGGCGTCGGCCGCATGGACGGACAAGGAAATCAGCGCGGCCAGCGCTACGGCAATCCAGCTCTTCATCTTCAACTCCATTGCATCTCGATGTTCGCAGCATAGAGCCTGCTTCGAGTGCCCGCCCAGAGATTGCGCGGATTAAATGTTGCTGGATTTGAGCACGTGCCAGAGGCCGTGTTCCCTGACACGAATCAGTTGTTCACATAATTCTCACCTGAGTTTTGCGATGATGGGCGCCGGTATTCCATCGGCCCCAGCGAGTGATCCCAGCATGAATGTGAGCGTTCTCCACGCATTGATTGCGGCGGCGCTGTTTGGCGCCAGTACGCCCCTCGCCAAACTGTTGGGGGTACAGGTTTCGCCGATTCTGCTGGCCGGGTTGCTCTATCTCGGTAGCGGTCTGGGCTTGACCGCCCTGCGTTTTGTCCGCGATCGTGGCTGGAAGCCTTCCGGGCTCGGCACCGGTGAATGGCCATGGCTGCTCGGCGCCATCGGCTTCGGCGGAGTGCTGGCGCCGGTGGCGCTGATGTTCGGTCTGACCCGAACGTCCGGCGCGAGCGCGTCACTGATGCTCAACCTCGAATCCGTGCTCACGGCGCTGCTGGCGTGGGTGGTGTTCAAGGAAAATGCCGACCGACGAATCGTGATCGGCATGCTCGCCATCGTCGCCGGTGGCGTCGTGCTGTCCTGGCCACAAGAGGCCGTCTCGGCGCAAGACTGGACCGGCCCGTTGGCCGTCGCTTTCGCCTGCTTCTGCTGGGCCATCGACAACAACCTGACCCGTAAAGTCTCGGCCTCGGACGCACTGTTCATCGCCGGCAGCAAAGGCCTGGTGGCGGGGCTGGTCAACTGCACACTGGCCTTGTTCATCGGCACCCAACTACCCGTCGCCACCTCGCTGGTGCCGATCATGCTGGTCGGCTTTCTCGGCTACGGCGTCAGCCTGGTAATGTTCGTCCTCGCCCTGCGCGGCCTCGGCAGCGCACGCACCGGCGCCTACTTTTCCACCGCACCGTTTCTCGGCGCAGGCATCTCGATTCTGCTGCTCGGCGAGTCGATATCGCTGATGTTTCTGCTCGCAGCGGCGTTAATGGCCGTGGGGGTATGGATTCATCTGATGGAAAACCATGTTCATGAGCATCAGCACGAACCGCTTGAGCATGATCATCGGCATACACACGATGAGCATCATCAACATACGCATGGTTTTGACTGGGATGGGGCGGAGCCGCATAGCCATCCGCATGTGCATACGCCGATGCGGCACAGTCATGCGCATTTTCCGGATGTGCATCATCGGCATGGGCATTGATTGAAACTCTGAAGTCTGTTGATTGATGTCATTGTGATATCGTCGCTGTCGATTTCTTCAGTCTTTCATTCGAGTCATTCCATGAAACCAATTTTCCTGTTGTTGCCCATTGCGGCCCTTTTTTCTGCTTTCAGCGTTGCCGCTGCACCTTCGCCGGTGGCGTCGTTTGCCGCTTGTGACGATCACTCCCTGGCAGTCGTGCAATCACCTTTGTTCAAGGATCTGGTGCCGAGCACGGTCGAAAATGGCCAGATCAAATTGTCCGGCGGCACCAAGAGCGATATGGGGCAGCGCTGGATGTTCGCCAAGCCGGTCGAAATTGACGGCATGTCGTTGACCGGCTTCTACGCCGAAGATACAGACCTGATGGGCACTCGCATCATCAGTTGGGGGTTCTACGCCAAACAGACGCCGAATGAACTCCACACCCAGTTGGAAAAAGCGGGCGGGCCGCGTATGGACATGTCGCAGGGACTCTACGCACGCGCGGAAATCTGGTCCCACGGCAAATCCAACTGGCAGCCGGAAGACCCATCCGCAACGGCGGGCAAGCTGGTTGTCGACAGTGCCGAGCGCGTGTTCCTGATCGAGCCTGCTCCGCAAGAGCTGACGACTGGCAGCAAGGGGATGTTTACCTGCTCGATTCAAGGCAAGGTCAATGAGGCAATGCTCAAATCCAGCCGCCCGGATCTGCTCAGCGCGGTTCATTGATTTTGATGAATGCGGGTACGAAAAAGGACGACATCGTGTCGTCCTTTTTTATGAGTAGGCTGAGCATTGCCGGGGTTATCGAGTTCGATCGCTTGCAGGCTGTGGGTTTGTGTGGCCGGTTTGGCTGATGTGCAAATGCGACAAAGCCCGCACAAGGCGGGCTTTGTCGTCGAGAGTTGGTGGAGCCGGGGGGATTTGAACCCCCGTCCGCCAGTGCTCCGCTGTCGGTACTACATGCGTAGCCGTGTCTATTAAGTTAACCCTCAGCGACCCGACGGGCAGGGTGCTTTGGGCGAGTTGTGTAAGTTTTAGCCGCTTCGTCCACAACGTACTGCACGGCGATTCTGTTCTATATGACAATCATTTCGGGTTTACAGACATCCCCTGATGATTGCTGGGCCCGAAGGCACCAGGAGTGCATGTCAGCTGCAATTAAGCAGCGAGAGCAGCACCGTATTGGTCGTCATTGGCAACTATAAGAAGTTGCAACAGTGGATTTACGACTTCTGTTACCAAGTCGGCATGCACCTAAAGTTTCGTCACCGGCGTCGAATCCTAATCGGCCCCGAACTCATTGCCTCGTACATCAGGTGAGGCAACAAGCCTGCGCAGTGTACGCCAAACGGCCGGCGAGGCCAACCCGAAGGTTGGCCTCGTGGCATATCAATTGCGCGTTGGATTGCGGATTTGCATTTTGGTTATCAAGGAAGAGGTGACCTCAACGCAATCCTTGTCATTGCCGGCCGCCTGCGCGTCTTCAGCTTTTTTCTGCGCTTCCTTGACGTTGTTCATGGACGTCTCGGGAATTGACGGCTGACTGGTAACGAAGTCTTTGATGGTTTGAAGATTCCCGGCACAAAGGTCTTTGTCTGCCGCAAACACCGGCGACGTCAGCAGGGCACCAGCGATGAACAATCCAGCAATTGCAGAATGCTTCATGGGTATCTCCTTGAACGGTTGGTCTCGGTGCTGCCGGACGGTCTGGCGGCGATGCCGAGGTCGTAACAGGCCGTGTTTGGTAGTGGGCCTGTTCAATCGACCGCGGCCGCACGCAGGAATTCGGTTTTTTTTACATCCTGGCCCGTCAACCCGAATCGCGCTGCATCAGGCCACCTGAAGACTGGTCGTCCCGAGGTTTATTTCTTGGTATCACCCGTCGAGTTCTGGATTACCAGAAGGGTCTGCTGGGTTTCCGCCAGGCAGTCGTCAATCCTGCCCTGAGCCTTGAGGGCCTGGGCTTTGCTGACGCTTGCCGAGACGCGCGAATTCAGATCCGGCGACGTCTGATATTGCGTCTTGGCGCTTTCGATCTTTTGCAGATTCGCCTCGCACAAGTCGGCAGGTTTGCCATCGGCGAACGAAGTAGAAGCCATCATCGAGGCAGTAACGAACAGACCAAACAGTACAGAATGCTTCATGAGTATCTCCTTGCACTGAGGAATCCAGACTCTCGCTGACCGTCAGAGCAGGCCTGCGAAAGGAGGAAAAGCCCCGCGTGTTCGGGGCTTGTTCTGTGGACTACCGCCTCGCTCAAGGGTTCTAACTTTCTTTTAGCAGACCTTCGCTCGAGTGACCCGATCCACCAGATAGACCAGTCCGTGATAGTCGATGCCGCCGTGCTGCGTCAGGCCGATCTCACAGGTGCGGCTGGTGGAAATCCCCTCGTTGCAATGTTGCACCGCGCCCTTGAGTGTGCGCAGCGAGTGGCTGTTCAGCTCCGGCGTGGTGAAACCCTTATCACCGGCAAACCCGCAACAATGGATGCCTTCCGGGATCACCACGGTTTTGCTGCATTTGCGTGCCAGTTCGATCAGCGCCTGGCTTTCGCCCAGATGCTGCGTGCTGCAGGTCACATGAACTGCAATCGGTGCTTCTTGCGGGGTGAACTCCAGTCGATCGAGAAGATGCGTACGGATGAAGCGCACCGGGTCATACAGATCCAGGCGAACATTTCCCACGTCCTGCACCAGGCGCAAGGTGCACGGGCTGGTGTCGCAATAGATCGGATCGAGTCCACCGCGACTGGCGTGCAGCAGCGCGCTGATCAATTCCTGACGCTTGTGCTCGGCCTGTTCGGCATAGCCTTTGGAAGCAAACGGCTGACCGCAGCAGAGGTTGTCCTGATTGTCCGGGAACACCACTTGGTAACCGGCCTTTTCCAGCAAGCCACGGGTCTTGTCGTACAGCGACATCTGCTCTTTGTCGCCGGCTGCCGGGCCCATCACCCGTGAAACACAGGCGGCCAGATACACAACGCGTGGGCGTTCGTCGGACACGCTCGGGCTGAAGCGAATGGCTTTTTCCGGTTGCGGCATCGCGTTGGTCCACAGCGGCACCTGCCCCTTGGACAAAAGCGTCAGGGTTGCCGACAGCTTCGCCAGGCGCGTTGCGCCAAGCAACATCCGTGCGCCGTTGGCCACGTGCAGGGTGAAGCGTGCGCCTTGCAGGGTCTTGGCGAAATTTCCTTCGATCCAGTCAGCGGTTTTCTGATGCGTGGCGTTACGGGCGCGGAGCTTTTTCACCAGTTCGCCGGTATTGATGCCTACGGGGCAACGCTGCGCGCACAAGCCTGTCGCGGCACAGGTTTCAATGCCTTGGTACTCGTAGGCTTGTTCCAGCTCGGTGGTGTCAACGCCGGCGCGTTTCTTCGCCTGAATGTCACGCCAGATCACGATGCGCTGGCGCGGGCTGAGGGTCAGACCTTTCGACGGGCAGACCGGTTCGCAGAAGCCGCACTCGATGCATTTATCGACAATCTCGTCAGCCGCCGGCAGCGGCTTGAGGTGCTTGAGGTGGATCTGCGGATCTTCGCTGAGCACCACGTCGGGGTTGAGGATGCCGTTGGGGTCGAGCAGACGTTTGAGCTGCCACATCAACTGATAGGCATCGCTGCCCCATTCCAGCTCAACGAACGGCGCCATGTTGCGCCCGGTGCCGTGTTCGGCCTTGAGCGAACCGCCGAATTCCACCGCCACCAGTTGCGCCACGTCGTCCATGAACGCCTGATAGCGTGCGACTTCTTCCGGACTGTTGAAGCCTTGGGTGAAAACGAAGTGCAGATTGCCTTCCAGTGCGTGTCCGAAAAGGATCGCTTCGTCGTAGGCGTGTTTGTCGAACAGCGCGATCAGGCGATTGACGCCGATGGCCAGTTGTTCGACCGGGAAGGTCACGTCTTCGATGATCACCGTGGTGCCAGTTTTGCGCACGGCGCCGACGGCGGGAAAGGTGTCCTTGCGGATGGCCCAAAGCTTGGCGTTCTCGGCCGGATCTTCGGTGAAATCGACCTGTTTTTCCACCGGAAAACTGGTCAACGAAGCCATGATCTGCGCCAGTTGTTCTTGCAGCAAAGTGGAAGAGGCGGCGCGGGATTCGATCAGCAGCGCGCAGGCATTATTCGACAGCTGCTGTACGAAATCCGGCATGCCCGGTTTGTCCTGCACCGAGCGCAGGCTGCGTCGATCGAGCAATTCCACCGCCGACACCGGTTGGCTTTTCAGCACGGTGACCGCGTTGCAGCAGGTTTCCACATCCGGGAACACGATCAGCGCCGATGCCTTGTTCGGGTGGTCGATCACCGTGTCGTAGGTCACCGCGCTGATGAAGCCAAGGGTGCCTTCGGAACCGACCAGCAAGTGGCTCAAGATATCCACAGGCTCGTCGAAATCCACCAGGGCGTTGAGTGACAGGCCGGTGGTATTTTTCAGACGATATTTGTGGCGGATTCGCGCAGCCAGTTCTGCATTGGCGCGGGTCTCGCGGCCCAATGTCGCCAGGCGCTCCAGCAGATCCCCGTGGCTTATGCGGAAAGCGGCGACACTGGCGGCGTCTTCGGTGTCGAGACGGGTGCCGTCGGCGAGTACCAGGCGAATTCCGGCCAGTGTGTGATAGGTGTTTTGCGCGGTGCCGCAGCACATGCCGCTGGCGTTGTTGGCGACGATGCCGCCGATCTTGCAAGCGTTGATCGACGCCGGGTCCGGGCCGATCTTGCGCCCGAACGGTGCCAGCCACGCGTTGGCCTGCGCGCCGATCACGCCCGGCTGCAGGCGAATCTGCATGCCTTGGCCGCGAATCTCGCGAGCGTTCCAGTTATCCCCCAGCACAATCAGCACCGAATCGCTGATTGCCTGCCCGGACAAACTGGTGCCAGCGGCGCGGAAGGTCACCGGAACCTGATCGCGCTGGGCCAGTTTCAATAGCGCCACCACTTCATCTTCGGACTCGACGCGGATCACCAGTTTGGGAATCAGCCGATAAAAACTGGCGTCGGTGCCGAAGGCCAATGTCGACAGCGGATCGTCGAAGCGGCGATCCGCTGGGATCAGTTGCTGCGCATCGCGCAGGAAATTCACCGGAAGCGTCATTGGTCCTCCAGGATCAGTACCACCAAATCTTTCGGGCCGTGGGCGCCGTAGGCCAGCACTTGTTCGATGTCGGCAGTTTTCGACGGGCCGGACACCAGCAGCGCGTTGGTCGGCATGCCTTGGGCCCACTCGAATTCCTGTTGCACTTGATAGAAGTTGTCGCGGATTTCGCTGGCCTTAAGCAGGGCGAAATGCACCGGCGGCACCAGGCTCATCAATCGCGGCTCTTCACGAGTGGGCCAGAGAATCAGGCTGCCGGTCGCGGCGATGGCACCGAGAGTGCCGGTAAGGCTGGCCGGGGTGTCGTTGAACAGCTCGGCTTTCCAATCCTCCATCGGCCGGTTGTAGGACTTCAGCGTCGGCAGATCAGGATTATTCGTCCAATGTTGTGTGATGCGCTGCCCGTGCGGCGTAGTCGGTGCGATCAGCAGGCTTGGCAACTGACGGTCACGCAGCAACTGCGCGAGCAGCGTCGGCCAGTCTGCGCCGGTAGTCAGATGGATCTCGGTGTGGACCGCTTCCATCAGTTTTCGCAGTTGCGGGATGCGTTGCTCGGCGCTGTAGGTGTAAGGCTGGGTCACCAGATCGACGTCGAAGTCGTCGGCAATCGGTGTGGTGCCGGTCAGACTTTTCCGTAGCTTGGCGAGGATATTTTGCTTGGCGCTCATCAGCGATCTCCCTGTTTGCCCAGATGCTCGCGGGCCATGTCGTGCAGTGAGCGGGCGGCGGGTTTGGGTGCGCTGTGGTTTTGTGTCCACGGGCCGACATTGCTCGGCGTTAACGCACGCAGGCGCGTGGCGAAGAAACCGAACAACCGATACAACGTCGGCGAGCTGTTGAGTTTCGCCCACGCGTTCCAGATGAAACGTTCCTTGCGCGAATACTTGCTGCCTTGGCCGCGCATCACTGGATGCGGACTGTCCGGGGCTTTGACGTTTTCTTCGCGCAATCGCCGCAGCAGGGCAGGGATAGGAATTTTCACCGGGCACACTTCACCGCAGGCACCGCACAACGACGAGGCGCTCGGGTGATCCGGGACTTTTGCCAGACCGACCATGTGCGGGGTGATGATTTTGCCGATCGGACCCGGGTACACCTCACCGTAAGTGTGACCACCGACGCGGGTGTAAACCGGGCAATGGTTCATGCAGGCACCGCAGCGGATGCAGTTGAGGGTCTGGCGCAGTTCGCTGTCGGCAAAGGCCTGGCTGCGACCGTTGTCGAGCAGCACCAGATGCACTTCTTGCGGGCCGTCGAGTTCATGCGCCTTGCGCGGGCCGGAGATCATGTTGACGTAAGTGGTGATCGGAATGCCCAGCGCCGAGCGGGTCAGCAGCGACAGCAGCGGCACCACGTCGCGCAGGTTTTCCACGACCTTTTCGATGCCGGTGACGGCGATGTGCACCGGCGGCACGGTGGTGGTCATGCGGCCGTTGCCTTCGTTTTCCACCAGCAGCAGGGTGCCGGTTTCGGCCACGGCGAAGTTGACGCCGGAAACGCCGATGTCCGCTTCGAAGAATTTCTGCCGCAGGACCCTGCGACCGATCTGAATGAGTTGGTCAACGTCCTTGGTGTACTCCACGCCAAGTTTGTCGTGGAACAAGGACGCGACCTGACCGGCATTCTTGTGGATCGCCGGCATAATGATGTGTGAAGGCTTCTCGTGGTCGAGCTGGACGATGTATTCCCCCATGTCGGACTCCAGGCATTCAACACCTTGAGCCTCGAGGAAATGGTTCATCTCCATCTCTTCGCTGACCATCGATTTGCCCTTGATCACTTGCCGCGCCTCGTGAGCGCGGATGATCGAAAGGACGATGCCATTGGCCTCGTCCACCGTTTCCGCCCAGTGCACTGTCACACCGTTGCGGGTCAGGTTCTGTTCCAGTTGCTCGAGCAGGTCGGGCAACTTGGAGAGCGCACGCGCCCTGATCGAGTTGCCCAGGGCGCGCAAGTGTTCTCTTTCGTGGGCATCGCTGAAAGCCGCTGCCCGCTTGGTCATCAGTGAATCCATCGCAGTGCGGAAGTTGTTCCGTAGCTGCTGATCACCCAAGGCGTTGTGTGCTCGGGTGCGGAAATCTTCTTCTACGGCAACCGTAGGAATAATCGTCGAGGTGCTCATTGCGCACCTCCGGTTCGTTGCCACAGAAAGCTGGCGAGATGTTGCCCGCGCAGCGCTTCCTTTTGTTTCTCCAACGCGCCGTTGATGTTCATCAAACAGCCACAGTCGGCGCTCAACACTTTGTGCGCGCCGGAATCCTTCAACGCCCGGGTCTTGTCCGCCACCATCGCGCCGGAAATGTCTGGCATACGGACGCTGAATGTCCCACCGAAGCCACAGCATTCGCTTTCGTGGTCGTGGTTGACCCGTTCCACGTTGCTCAACTGCGCCAACAACTCGCGGCCGTGCAGGTGGGTGTTCATTTCGCGCCGTGCCGAACACGAAGTGTGCAGCGCGACTTTCACCGGCTCACCGCTGTCCTTGAGCTGCACCTTGCAGACGAACAGCAGGAACTCGGCCAGCTCATAGGTGCGGGCCGCGAGTGCCTGCACCTGTTTCAACGTTTGCGGCTCGTCCTTGAACAAGTCGGCGTAATGCTCGCGCAACATGCCCGCGCAGGAACCCGACGGCACCACCACCGGATAATCCCCGGCAAACAGCGCCAGTTGCGCGCGCGCCACCGTCCGCGCCTGCTCGGTATAACCCGAGGTGTAGGCCGGTTGCCCGCAGCAGCTCTGCCCTTGCGGGTACTCGACCTTGATCCCTTCACGCTCGAGCAAGTGGATCGCGTCCATCCCGGCTTCGGGGTAGAACAGGTCGACCACGCACGTGCCGAACAGATAGACCCGCGACGGTTTCTCGCTGGGGTACTGCCGAGGTTCGGGCAGTGGCGGTGCGACGCGGGTGGCGTTGGGCACAGCGTTGTAAAAAAGCTCGCTCATCAGGCGTGTCTCCGGGTGGGCCCGGTTATCCGTCTGTTGAGACTGCTGAATATAAAGAGCCTTGCTTTCAGCAGCCTTACAGACCGGGGTGTGAATTGCTGACGCCGGAATCACCAGCCGGCGTCGGTTATTTCCGTTTTGTTTATAGGTTTAGTGCACCAGCATGCCGGTGAACCAGTAGGCCTGGGCCAGAGTGATCAGGCCGACAATCGTGGCAAAGAATAGGCTGTGCTTGAGGGTGAAGCGGAACAGATCCGATTCCTTGCCCACCAGCCCGGTGGCAGCGCAGGCCACGGCGATCGATTGCGGCGAGATCATCTTGCCGGTCACACCGCCGCTGGTATTGGCGGCTACCAGCAGGGTGTCATTGACGCCGATCTGGTGCGCGGTGGTCGCCTGCAGCGAACTGAACAGCGCGTTGGACGAGGTATCCGAGCCGGTGAGGAACACGCCCAGCCAGCCGAGGAATGGCGAGAAGAACGGGAAGGCTGCGCCGGTCGCGGCCAAGACCAGCGCCATGGTCGAAGACATGCCCGAGTAGTTGGTGACGAAAGCGAAGGCCAGCACCATGCCGATCGACAGAATAGGCCAGCGCAGTTCGTAGAAGGTTTCTTTCAAAGTGGTCAGACCAGTTTTGAAATTGATCTTCAGTACCAGCATCGAGATCAGCGCCGAGAAGAAAATCGCGGTACCGGTCGCGGAAATCGGGTCGAGTTTGAACACGGCCGGGATGGCGGTCGGGGTGGCGACGATCGGAGCAGTCTTGATCACCAGTTGATCAAGGTGCGGGATGGCGAAGTTGAACACCCAGGCGTACATCGAACCGCCGGCGGCAAACATGGCCTTGAACGGCTTGAGGGTCCAGATGGTTACCAGCACGGTGAGGATCAGGAATGGCGACCAGGCGATGAAAATTTCCCAGAGGCTGTAAGGCGACGCCACGGTGCTGCGCTTCTGGCCGAAACCTCCTGCGCTGGCGGTCACCACCGAGGCCGAAACGGCGCCAGCGATGTGTTGGCCGGCGGCGCGTTTTGGCTGCCAGACTTTGAGGAACAGGGTCAGGGAAATCAGGCTGGCCAGGGCCGAGGTGATGTCCGGCAGCTCCGGGCCGATGAAGTTCGAAGTGAAGTACTGGGTCACGGCGAAGCTCAGGCCTGCAACCAGCGCTGCCGGCCAGGTTTCACGCACGCCACGCAGGCCGTCCATCATGAACACCAGCCAGAACGGCACGAACAGCGACAGCAGTGGCAGTTGGCGGCCGGTCATGGCGCCGATCTTGAACGCGTCGATGCCCGTCACCTGACCCGCAACAATGATCGGAATGCCCAGTGCGCCAAACGCTACTGGCGCGGTGTTGGCAATCAGGCACAGGCCAGCGGCGTACAGCGGGTTGAAGCCGAGACCGACCAGCAGCGCAGCGGTGATCGCCACGGGCGCGCCGAAGCCGGCAGCACCTTCCAGAAACGCACCGAAGCAGAAACCGATCAGCAGCACCTGCAGACGCTGGTCGTCAGTGATCGACAGCACCGAACTGCGAATGACCTCGAACTGACCACTCTTGACCGTCAGTTTGTAGAGGAACACCGCCGCGACAATGATCCAGGCAATCGGCCACAGACCATAGGCAAAGCCGTATCCAGCAGCGGCGAAGGCCATGTCGACCGGCATGTGGAAGGCGAAAATCGCCACGGCAATCGACAGGGCCAGCGTGATGCTGCCGGCCACGTGACCTTTGAGGCGGAACACCGCCAGCGCGAGAAAGAAGAAAACGATGGGGATGACGGCCGCAAGAGCGGAGACGCCGAGACTGCCGAGCGGGGTATAGAGCTGTTGCCAGGTTTGCATATGGGGTGGCCCCTAATTGTTGTTGGTCAGGCACTGTCAGCGTTCTTGGTTAATTGGTAATACCAATTTACAATCGCTGTTGGCTAGGGTAAAAGCCTTGATGTCGGTGTGTCAATTTGTCGCCCTGAAAGTTTTGTCGAACAGGCGGTGCAGAGGGCATCTGATCCGGTCGGGCGAGTGTGCGCTGACAGGTGTCGGTGGGGCGCCGATAGGCCAGAATAGAGAGCCCGGCGAGCGGTCGGGATCGTGGAGAATTGAGTTATGGGGTTTGATCAGATTCGTCAGCGCCGTTTGTCTGACGATATTGTCGAGCGCCTCGAGGGGATGATCCTCGAGGGCACGCTGAAGTCCGGTGAGCGGCTTCCGGCCGAGCGCGCTTTGGCCGAGCAGTTCGGCGTATCGCGTCCGTCGTTGCGCGAAGCGATTCAGAAACTGGCGGCCAAAGGTTTGCTGGTCAGTCGCCAGGGCGGCGGTAACTATGTGGTGGAAACGCTCGGCTCGACCTTCAGCGATCCTCTGCTATTGCTGCTGGAGAGCAATCCCGAGGCGCAGCGCGACTTGCTGGAGTTTCGGCACACTCTGGAGGCATCGTGTGCCTATTACGCAGCATTGCGCGCTACGGACGTGGATCGTGAGCGTCTGACTGCTGCGTTCAATGAGTTGCAGGATTGCTATACGCGGCATGACGAAGTGAGCCGGGCGGAAGAGGGCGCGGCGGATGCGAAGTTTCATCTGGCGATCGCCGAAGCCAGCCATAACGCGGTGCTGCTGCACACCATTCGCGGTCTGTTCGATTTGCTCAAGCGCAACGTGGTGACCAACATTGGCGGCATGTACAAGCAGCGCACGGAAACCCGCGACATGCTGATCTCTCAGCACCGGGAGTTGTATCTGGCGATTATCGAGGGGCGCGCGGAGCAGGCGCGCGAGGTTTCCAGCCGGCACATTCTGTATGTGCAGGAAGTGCTGGAAGAGGTGCGGCAGGAAGTTCAGCGCATGGCTCGGGCGGAGCGGCGCAAGGGGATGTAGCTTTTAGAAGCAAAAAGATCGCAGCCTTCGGCAGCTCTTACAGGGAAATTCTCATTCCTGTGTAGGAGCTGCCGCAGGCTGCGATCTTTTAAAGCAGGAAAATTATTCTTCCTTGCCCTTGTTGCGCACGGCGCGCTGCAACTCACGACCGGCGTCGCGTTCGCGCTCGGTGTCACGCTTGTCGTATTCCTTCTTGCCCTTGCCCAGAGCAATTTCGCACTTGACCATGTGCTTGCTCCAGTAGAAGGACAGGCACACGCAGGCGTAGCCTTTCTGTTGCACGGCAGCGGCGAGTTTTTCCAGCTCGCGCTTGTTCAGCAGCAGTTTGCGGGTGCGGGTCGGATCGGCGATGACGTGGGTGCTGGCGGTCATCAACGGCGTGATGTGACTGCCGAGGAGCCAGGCTTCGCCATCCTTGAGCAGCACGTAACTGTCGACCAGTTGCAGCTTGCTTGCCCGCAGACTTTTTACTTCCCAGCCGGCCAGGACCAGACCAGCCTCGAAACGATGTTCGATGAAGTAATCGTGTCGCGCCTTTTTGTTCTGCGCGATGGTCCCTGTTGGGTGTTTCTTCTGTTTAGCCATAGGGGCGGCATTATATGGAGATAAACGGTCCTCGGCTACGGTGATGCTGCGTGCTTGAGCACGTTGAGTGAATCCCGGACAATGCGGCCTCTTTTTCTAACGCTTGGGCGTGATATTCAATGTCGACAGACAAGGTTTCTGTCCACGGCAGTTGGGCTAGCCGCTGGGTTTTCATATTCGCCGCGACCGGTTCGGCCGTGGGACTGGGCAGCATCTGGAAATTCCCCTACATGGTCGGGGTCTACGGCGGCGGCGCCTTCGTGCTGATGTTTCTGGCCTGCATCGCATTGATCGGGATCCCGGTCATGCTGGCTGAAACCCTGATCGGCCGCCGCGCACGACAGAGTCCGGCGAACGCCCTGAAGGTGCTGGCGCTGGAAGCCGGGCACTCGGGCAAGTGGTCGTGGGGCGCATTTGCCGGGATGATCACGGCGTTGCTGATCCTGTCTTTCTATAGTGTGGTTGGCGGCTGGTCGCTGGATTACATCATCGACATGGGGCGCGGCGACTTCCAGGGCGCCACGGCGGAGCAGGTCGGCGCTTATTTCGGCAATGTCATCTCCGATCCCTGGCGCCTGACACTTTGGCACACAGTTTTCATGCTGTTGTCGGCCGTGGTGATCGCCAAAGGCGTGGTTGCCGGGCTTGAGCGCAGTCTGCGGATCATGATGCCGCTGCTGTTCGTGATGGTGCTGGTGTTGCTGGGTTACAGCATGACCACCGGGCATTTCATGGAGGGCGTGCATTTCATGTTCGATTTCCACCCGGAAAAAGTCCTCGACGGCTTGCTGCCCGCCATGGGCCATGCGTTCTTTTCCCTGAGCGTGGGCGTCGGCTCGATCATGATCTACGGCGCTTACATGACCAAGGAAGCCTCGTTGTCCGGCACGGTGGTCGGTGTGGCACTGCTCGACACCTTCGTGTCGCTGGTGGCCGGTCTGGCATTGTTTCCGATTGTGTTTGCTGGCGGTTTGAACCCTAGCGAAGGTCCGGGCCTGATGTTCGTCAGTCTGCCATTTGCCTTCGGTAACGTGGTTTTCGGCCAATTGATGGGCGTGGTGTTCTTTGTCCTGGTGGCAATTGCCGCCTGGAGCTCGGCGATTTCCCTGCTCGAGCCGATGGTTGCCTATCTGGTTGAACGCACGAAAATCAGCCGTGGCTGGGTGACTTTCTGGCTGGCATTCATTTGCTGGTTCGTCGGTCTCGGTACGGTTTTCTCTTTCAATATCTGGAAGGAAGCCAAATTTTTCGTGAACGATGGCGGGCTGTTCCATCTCTATCAATGGGGTGCGGCAGGTGGTCTGGACTTCTTCGGCGTGATCGATTTCTTCACCTCGCGGATCATGTTGCCGCTCGGTGGCCTGTGCTTCGTGCTGTTTGCCGGTTGGGTGATGGGGCGTGAGGCGGTGCGTGACGAGTTGTCGATTCGTAACCCGGCGCTGTTTGCCCTGTCCCTGTTCTTGATGCGCTACGTGGCGCCCATCGGCATTCTGGTAGTGTTTGCCGCTCAGCTCTGGAAGTAACGCTTACATGACGACACATATTCAACGTTCGGCGTTGCTGCCATACCCGGCGCAATTCCTCTACGACCTGGTCAACGACGTCGCGCGTTACCCGGAATTCTTGCCATGGTGCTCGTCCGCCGAGGTGCTGGAGAGTTCGCCCGAGCACATGCGTGCCAGCGTTGGCGTGGCCAAGGGCGGTCTGAGTCAGCACTTCGTCACGCGCAATACGCTGGTGCCGGGGCAATCGATCGAGATGAACCTGGAAGAAGGCCCGTTCAACCAACTGCATGGCGTCTGGGTCTTCAAGGCGTTGAACGAGAAGGCCTGCAAGATCAGCCTTGACCTGTCTTTCGACTACGCCGGCCCGCTGGTGCGCGCGACACTCGGCCCGCTGTTCAATCAGGCGGCGAATACGTTGGTGGATGCGTTCTGCCAGCGCGCCAAGCAGATGCATGGTTGAGCCGGTGATCGAGATTGAGGTGGTGTATGCCGCCGTGGATCGTCAGATCTTGCGCACTTTGAGCGTTCCTGAAGGGACGACAGTGCGTGAGACGGTGCTCAAGTCAGGTATTGGCGATGAATTTCCGGAACTGGACTTGAGCGAGTGCCCGTTGGGTATCTTCGGCAAAGTGATCGCGGATCCGCAGGTTCGCCTGATTCAGGCAGGGGATCGCATCGAGATCTACCGGCCGCTATTGGCAGATCCGAAAGAGGTTCGGCGCTTGCGGGCGGCCAAGGCTGCCGAAGCCAAGGCGCGAAATCAGTAGGACGAGCAAATCGCAGGCAATAAAAAACCCGGAAATTCCGGGTTTTTTATTGCCTCGCACATTACTGCGGCGAGGTGTCCAGCGGCTCAGGCGTCGGAACCGGAACGGTTTCAACACCGTCCACATCCTTCTGGATCGAATCCAGCAAGGAGCCTGGTTTAGCTGGTTGTTCCGGCTTCGGCTTCTCGGCGTTTTCAGCAGGGGCGGTCACGCTGGTGCCACTGTCCTTGCCGAGAATGGCTTCGTCACGGCTCACGCCCGGCATGAAGTCACCGGACAGGCTGACAAGCTGGTCGTTGGAGTTGAAGTTAACACTCACGCGTTCCTGTTGGCGTTCACCGCCACCAGGTTGCAGGCTGTACAGATAATCCCAGCGATCGGCATGGAACGTGTCGGTCAGCAGAGGGTTACCCATGATAAACCGTACTTGCCGACGGGTCATTCCCGGGCGTAACTGGTCTATCATGTCCTGCGTGACGACATTGCCCTGCTGGATGTCGATTTTGTAAACCCCGGGGAATGAACAACCGGCGAGTGCGAGCAGTCCCACAAAGGTGAAACTGGTTAGCAAGAGCTTGGTGTTTTGCATCGGTGGGCGACTTCCACTATCTTGGCTGGGACAACGTAAACGCCGATCATACCCGCATTAAGAGAAGCTGCGAAGCAGCATCGCGAGAAAGCTGACCATGGTTGAAAATAGCGAACTACGCAAAGCCGGCCTCAAAGTGACCCTGCCACGGGTCAAGATCCTGCAAATGCTCGATTCTACCGAGCAGCGTCACATGAGTGCCGAAGACGTCTACAAGGCGTTGATGGAAGCGGGCGAGGACGTTGGTCTGGCCACGGTTTACCGTGTTCTGACCCAGTTCGAAGCCGCTGGCCTCGTGGTCCGTCACAACTTCGACGGTGGCCACGCGGTATTCGAACTGGCCGACGGTGGCCACCACGACCACATGGTCAACGTGGAAACCGGTGAAGTCGTCGAATTCGTCAGTCCGGAAATCGAAAAGCTCCAGAAGGCAATTGCCGAGGAGCACGGTGTTGATCTGGTAGATCACAATCTGGTGCTGTACGTACGCAAGAAAAAGTAAGCATGTCGCGCGAATTTCAGGTTCGCGAAACGAACGAAGGCGACCCAAGGGTCGCCTTCGTGCTTTCTGCTGTGCTTAAACTTTTGCGGTAACCACCATTTTTTTTGCGTGAGCCAAAGACTCTTTGGTCAGGTCGATGCCGCCCAGCATCCGCGCCACTTCTTCTATACGGTCGTTCTTGCTCAGCTTGGACACGGCGGTGTGAGTCGCCTGTTCACCACGCACCTTGTGCACGAACAAATGCTGATGACCCTGCGCCGCCACTTGCGGCAAGTGCGTCACGGTCAGCACCTGACCGCGATCGCCAAGCCGCCGCAGCAACTGGCCGACGATTTCGGCGGTCGGCCCGCCGATACCTACGTCCACTTCGTCGAATACCAGGGTTGGTACCCGTGAGGTCTGCGCGGTGATCACCTGAATCGCCAGACTGATCCGCGACAGCTCGCCGCCGGAGGCCACTTTGGCCAGCGCCTTCAGTGGCTGGCCGGGGTTGGCGCTGACCAGCAGCTCGACTTGCTCCAGGCCGTTGGGTAGCAATTCGTCGCTGCTGTTGGCGCGCAGTTCGATGGTGAAGCGCCCGCCCGGCATGCCCAGGCGCTGGATTTCCTGCTCCACGGCGCTGGCAAGGCTGCCGGCGGCCTGATGACGCAAGTCGCTCAGCTCTCGGGCCTTCTCTTGATAATGGCGCGCGTAGGACGCCAGTTCTTCACCCAGGCGCTCGATGGATTCGTCATTGGCATTGAGGGTTTCGATTTCATCCAGCAACTTCTGCTGCATCTCGGCGACTTCAGTTGGCTGGATCCGGTGCTTGCGGGCCAGGGTGTAAATCGCGTCGAGGCGTTCTTCCAGATACTGCAGGCGCGCCGGATCGGCATCGAAGTTGTCGAGGAAGCGATTGAGTTCGCCCACGGCTTCTTCGACCTGGATCTGCGCGCTGGTCAGCAGGCTGCTGGCTTCGCCCAGTGCGCCAACCGAGTTGTTCACGCTCGACAGGCGATTGAGGCTTGCGGTCAGTGCATTCAGCACATTGCCGGAATCGCTTTCGCTGCACTGCTCGACCACCTGTCGGCAGATGCCGAGCAGGGTTTCGGCATTGGTCAGATTCTTGTGTTCCTGCTCCAGCTGGTCCAGCTCGTTGTCGCCGAGGCCGAGGTTTTCCAGTTCTTCAAGCTGGTAGCTGAGCAGTTGGTGGCGCGCGCGTTGTTCGTCGCCAGAATTGGACAGGCGCTCCAGCTCCTGGCGGGTTTGACGCCAGCGCTGCGCGGCGAGTTGAACCTGGCGGGCCAGATCGGTAGCGCCGGCGTATTCGTCGAGCAGGCGCCGGTGAGTGTCGGTCTTCAGCAGGGACTGGTGTTCGTGCTGGCTGTGGATATCGATCAGCAGTTCGCCGAGAGCCTTGAGATCGCCGAGCGGGCAGGGCGTGCCATTGATATAGCCACGCGAACGGCCTTCAGCGGTGATCACCCGACGCAGGATGCACGGACCGTCGTTTTCGAGATCGCGCTCGGCCAGCCAGGCATGGGCTTCGGGAATGTCGACCAGGTCGAAGGTGGCCAGGATATCGGCCTTGTCGGCGCCCGGGCGGACCACGCCGCTGTCGGCGCGATCGCCGAGGGTCAGGCCCAGGGCGTCGAGCATGATCGACTTGCCGGCGCCGGTTTCCCCTGTGATCACGCTCATCCCGCGATCGAGTTCGAGATCGAGATGTTCAACGATGGCGTAGTTATGTACGGACAGGTGCACCAGCATAAAGGCCGCTCCCAGGCTTTAGGTCTGGTTATTTATACAGTGTTTTGTTTCAGGCTGACAATGCCCTCGCTTAGCTCGATTTGCTTGATCCGATCAAATGCTTAGTCCGAGCGGGAATGACAATGCAGCACTTTTTTGTAGGGTTAATCATTGCAGGCCCTTGAAGCCTGATTTTGCGGCCCCATATATCGGGGCAGAAGCGTGAGTACAGCTCGCGGACGTAATTGAAAGGAGAATTCTATGGCTGACGAACAGACAGTAGATACGCAAAATCCAGAAGCCAATCAGGCGCCCGAAACTTCGGGTGACGACCTGGCGACCCGTGTACAAGTGCTCGAAGAGCAGTTGGCCGCCGCGCAGGATCAGTCGCTGCGCGTAGCTGCCGATCTGCAGAACGTCCGCCGTCGTGCCGAGCAGGATGTCGAGAAGGCGCACAAGTTTGCGCTGGAAAAGTTCGCCGGTGACTTGCTGCCGATCGTTGACAGCCTGGAGCGCGGCCTCGAACTGTCGAGCCCGGACGACGAAAGCATCCGTCCGATGCGCGAAGGCATCGAGCTGACCCTGAAAATGTTCCACGACACCCTCAAGCGTTACCAGCTTGAGGCGATCGATCCGCATGGCGAACCGTTCAATGCCGTTCACCATCAGGCGATGGCCATGCAGGAAAGCGCCGACGTCGAACCGAACAGCGTTCTGAAGGTGTTCCAGAAGGGCTACCAGCTCAATGGCCGCCTGTTGCGTCCGGCCATGGTTGTGGTCAGCAAGGCGCCGGCGCCAATTTCGCCTTCGATTGACGAGAAGGCTTGAAATTAGCCGCAAGGCCCCCATTTAGAAGTCAAGCGTTTAAGTATTACCGCAGTTAGCCACCACTGCTGCGGCAACAAAATCCAAAGTTTCGGGAGAGTGAACATGGGCAAAATTATCGGTATCGACCTGGGGACTACCAACTCCTGCGTCTCCGTGCTGGAAAACGGCGTAGCCAAAGTTATCGAAAACGCCGAAGGCGCGCGTACCACGCCGTCGATCATCGCTTACGCCAACGATGGTGAAATCCTCGTTGGTCAGTCGGCCAAGCGTCAGGCAGTGACCAACCCGCACAACACCCTGTACGCGGTGAAGCGTCTGATCGGTCGCAAGTTCGACGAAGAAGTCGTACAGAAAGACATCAAGATGGTCCCGTACAAAATCGCCAAGGCTGACAACGGCGACGCCTGGGTTGAAGTGAACGGTCAGAAAATGGCGCCGCCACAAATCTCGGCTGAAATTCTGAAGAAGATGAAGAAGACCGCCGAAGACTACCTCGGCGAGCCTGTGACCGAAGCGGTAATCACCGTTCCGGCCTACTTCAACGACAGCCAGCGTCAGGCGACCAAAGACGCCGGCCGCATCGCCGGTCTGGACGTTAAACGTATCATCAACGAACCAACCGCAGCGGCTCTGGCTTACGGTATGGACAAGGCCAAGGGCGATCACACCGTGATCGTTTATGACCTGGGTGGCGGTACTTTCGACGTTTCCGTGATCGAGATCGCTGAAGTTGACGGCGAGCACCAGTTCGAAGTGTTGGCCACCAACGGTGACACCTTCCTCGGCGGTGAAGACTTCGACATTCGTCTGATCGACTACCTCGTTGACGAATTCAAGAAAGAAAGCGGCATGAACCTCAAAGGTGACCCGCTGGCCATGCAGCGCCTGAAAGAAGCCGCTGAGAAAGCCAAGATCGAGCTGTCGTCCGCTCAGTCGACCGACGTCAACCTGCCGTACATCACTGCAGACGCTACCGGTCCTAAGCACCTGAACGTGAAGATTTCGCGTGCCAAGCTCGAAGCACTGGTTGAAGACCTGGTTCAGCGCACCATCGAGCCTTGCCGTATCGCTATGAAAGACGCCGGTATCGACGTTGGCGCGATCAACGACGTGATTCTGGTCGGCGGTCAGACTCGTATGCCGCTGGTACAGAAGCTGGTGACCGATTTCTTCGGTAAAGAAGCTCGTAAAGACGTGAACCCGGACGAAGCGGTTGCCATGGGTGCTGCGATTCAGGGCGCCGTTCTGGCCGGTGACGTGAAAGACGTTCTGCTGCTCGACGTCAGCCCGCTGACCCTGGGTATCGAAACCATGGGTGGCGTGATGACCGCGCTGATCGAGAAAAACACCACGATTCCTACCAAGAAATCGCAAGTGTTCTCGACTGCCGACGACAACCAGGGCGCTGTGACCATTCACGTTCTACAAGGTGAGCGTAAGCAAGCCGCACAGAACAAGTCCCTGGGCAAGTTCGACCTGGCCGACATTCCACCAGCTCCACGTGGCGTGCCACAGATCGAAGTGACCTTCGACATCGACGCTAACGGCATCCTGCACGTTGGTGCGAAAGACAAGGCGACCGGTAAAGAGCAGAAGATCACCATCAAGGCCAACTCCGGTCTGTCGGATGAAGAAATTCAGAAGATGGTTCGCGATGCCGAGCTGAACGCCGAGGAAGACCGCAAGTTCGCTGAACTGGCTGAATCCCGTAACAAGGGTGATGCACTGGTTCACTCGACTCGCAAAATGGTTACCGAAGCGGGCGACAAGGTCAGCGCTGAAGAGAAGACCGCGATCGAAGCCGCTGTGGTTGCACTGGAAGCCGCTGTGAAAGGCGACGACAAGGCTGCCATCGAAGCGAAGATCGAAGAGCTGTCGAAAGTCTCGGCTCCGGTTGCTCAGAAGATGTACGCCGAACAGGCTCAGCCTGCTGAAGGCGCGGCACCGCACGACGAGAAAGCTGAAAAGGCTGACGATGTTGTCGATGCCGAGTTCGAAGAAGTCAAAGACCACAAGTAAGTTGTTGGTCGGCCGGTTGACTGCCTTGCGGCGGTGACTGGTAGGATGTCGCCGCGCGGGAGCTTGCTCCCGCGTTGGCGTATCTGGAATACACGAATTTTTACAGCATGCGACAAGGTTCGCCTGCTGCTGGTATGGCCGGGAATGCTCCTGCTTTTCGTGCCGCAAGTACCAAAAGAAACAAAGACCAGGATCGTTGAATTGACGTGAGTTGGGTCCGGGCCTGTATTGGGGCTCAACGAGTTTGGCCATCCTCAGGAGGGGTTTGCCGAACGTCCTCAAGAGTGCAAAAGACTTATGGCAAAGCGTGACTATTACGAAGTATTGGGTGTAGAGCGTGGTTCAAGCGATGCAGACCTGAAGAAGGCCTATCGTCGTCTGGCGATGAAGCATCACCCGGACCGTAATCCCGATGACAAAGCGTCGGAAGAACTGTTCAAAGAGGCCAACGAGGCCTACGAAGTATTGTCCGATTCGAGCAAGCGCGCGGCGTACGACCAGTACGGTCATGCTGGCGTCGACCCAAGCATGGGTGGCGGTGGCGCCGGTTTCGGCGGGCAGAATTTCTCGGACATCTTTGGCGATGTCTTCAGTGACTTCTTCGGTGGTGGTCGCGGCGGTTCCCGTGGTGGCGCCCAGCGTGGCAGCGATCTGCGCTACACCCTGGAGCTGAATCTGGAAGAAGCGGTGCGCGGCACTACCGTGAATATCCGCGTTCCGACGCTGGTCAATTGCAAGCCATGCGATGGTTCCGGCGCCAAGAAAGGCTCGTCGCCATCGACCTGTCCGACCTGCGGCGGCATCGGTCAGGTGCGCATGCAGCAGGGCTTCTTCTCGGTACAGCAGACCTGCCCGCGCTGCCATGGCCAGGGCAAGATTATTTCCGATCCGTGCGATTCCTGCCACGGCGACGGTCGTGTCGAAGAGTACAAGACCCTGTCGGTCAAAGTGCCGGCTGGCGTCGATACCGGCGACCGCATTCGTCTGTCTGGCGAAGGCGAGGCGGGTACCCAGGGCGGCCCGACCGGCGACCTGTACGTGGTGATCAACGTGCGCGAGCACGACATCTTCCAGCGCGATGGCAAACATCTGTTCTGCGAAGTGCCGATCAGCTTCGTTGATGCGGCGCTCGGTGGCGAGCTGGAAATCCCGACCCTCGACGGTCGCGTCAAACTGAAAATCCCTGAAGGCACCCAGACCGGCAAGCAGTTCCGCGTGCGCGGTAAAGGCGTGGCGCCGGTGCGTGGCGGTGGTGCGGGCGACTTGATGTGCCGTGTAGCGGTCGAGACCCCGGTCAATCTGAATCGTCGTCAGCGCGAATTGCTCGAGGAATTCCGCAGCTCGCTGGCGGACGATAACAGCCACTCGCCGAAAACCACTGGTTGGTTCGATGGTGTGAAGCGCTTCTTCGGCGATCTGTAAGGAGTCGGCATGCGACGTATAGCTGTGATGGGCGCCGCCGGGCGCATGGGCAAGATTCTGGTCGAAGCCGTGCAACAGCGCGCGCCATTGACCGGCCTGACCGCGGCGATCGTTCGTCCCGGCAGTACGCTGATCGGAGTGGACGCCGGTGAGCTGGCTTCGCTGGGTCGCATCGGTGTGCCGTTGTCCGGCAATCTCGAATCGGTGGCTGAAGAGTTTGATGTGCTGATCGACTTCACCCTGCCGGAAGTCATGCTGAAAAACCTCGCGTTCTGTCGCAAGGCCGGCAAGGCCATGGTCATCGGCACCACCGGGCTCGACGCTGCGCAGAAGCAACTGCTGGCCGAGGCGGGCAAGGATATTCCGATCGTGTTCGCGGCCAACTTCAGCGTCGGGGTCAACCTGTCGTTGAAGCTGCTCGAAATGACTGCCCGGGTGTTGGGCGACGATGCCGACATCGAAATCATCGAAGCGCATCACCGGCACAAGATTGACGCGCCTTCGGGCACGGCGCTGCGCATGGGTGAAGTGATTGCCGATGCGCTGGATCGTGATCTGCAGAAGGTTGCGGTCTATGGTCGTGAAGGCCACACCGGTGCACGCGAGCGGGAAACCATTGGTTTCGCCACCGTTCGCGGTGGTGATGTGGTCGGTGATCACACCGTGCTGTTCGCTTGCGAAGGCGAGCGCCTGGAGATCACGCACAAGGCTTCCAGTCGCATGACCTTCGCCAAGGGTGCGGTGCGTGCGGCATTGTGGCTCGATGGCCGCGAGCCGGGTCTGTATGACATGCAAGACGTGCTCGACCTGCATTGATTGACGGTTTTACCCAGCGCAAACGCCCGGTTTGCGCTGGTTTTTCTGCACCGCGCGACGGCCTGTCGCATTCTCCGGCCTTTTAGGCTCTTTAGCGGTGGACCAAAAAAGCCTTTTTCTGTAAGCTACAGCTTTAGTGTGTCCACTAAAAGCGCGCAGAATAATTCAGTGAAGAAGCGGGGTGACGTGTCCATACGTCACTCCGCTTTTTTACAACCTGCGATTGCCCTTTCATGCGTTATTTACGGGAGGTCTTCTTGACTAAGCCAGCCATACTCGCCCTTGCTGATGGCAGCATTTTTCGCGGCGAAGCCATTGGAGCCGACGGTCAAACCGTTGGTGAGGTGGTGTTCAACACCGCAATGACCGGCTATCAGGAAATCCTTACCGATCCTTCCTACGCCCAACAGATCGTTACCCTGACTTACCCGCATATCGGCAACACTGGCACCACGCCGGAAGATGCCGAGTCCGACCGCGTATGGTCCGCTGGCCTGGTCATCCGTGATCTGCCGCTGGTAGCGAGCAACTGGCGTAACACGATGTCCCTGTCCGACTACCTGAAAGCCAACAACGTTGTGGCAATCGCCGGTATCGACACCCGCCGCCTGACCCGCATCCTGCGTGAAAAAGGCGCACAGAACGGCTGCATCATGGCCGGCGACAACATCTCCGAAGAGGCTGCAATTGCCGCCGCGCAGGGCTTCCCGGGCCTGAAGGGCATGGATCTGGCGAAAGTCGTCAGCACCAAGGAAAAGTACGAATGGCGCTCGACTGTCTGGGATTTGAAGACCGACAGCCACGCGACCCTCGAAGCGTCCGAGCTGCCATATCACGTGGTTGCCTACGACTACGGCGTCAAACTGAACATCCTGCGCATGCTGGTCGAGCGCGGCTGCCGCGTGACCGTGGTGCCGGCGCAAACCCCGGCTGCCGACGTGCTGGCACTCAAGCCGGACGGCGTGTTTCTGTCCAACGGCCCTGGTGACCCGGAACCTTGCGACTACGCGATCAAAGCGATCAAGGAAGTGCTGGAAACCGAAATTCCGGTCTTCGGTATCTGCCTCGGTCACCAACTGCTGGCTCTGGCCTCCGGCGCCAAGACCCTGAAAATGGGCCATGGCCACCACGGTGCCAACCACCCGGTACAGGATCTGGACACTGGCGTCGTGATGATCACCAGCCAGAACCACGGTTTCGCGGTTGACGAAGCGACCCTGCCGGCCAACGTGCGTGCGATCCACAAATCGCTGTTCGACGGCACCCTGCAAGGCATCGAGCGCACCGACAAGAGCGCGTTCAGCTTCCAGGGCCACCCTGAAGCGAGCCCGGGCCCGAACGATGTGGCGCCCCTGTTCGACCGCTTCATCAACGAGATGGCCAAGCGACGCTAAGCGTTCGCCTTGAGACTGTAGCGAGAAGCCCTTGAGGGCGGCCCCGACACCGGTGGCGCCCCTCAGGGCTTCAGAAATCGATCAAGACGGCTTGCCGACTGACCTGCGGATTTGAGTGACAAACCCATGCCAAAACGTACAGACATTAAAAGCATCCTGATTCTCGGCGCTGGCCCGATCGTTATCGGCCAGGCCTGCGAATTCGACTACTCCGGCGCCCAGGCCTGCAAAGCCCTGCGCGAAGAGGGTTACCGCGTCATCCTGGTGAACTCCAACCCGGCCACCATCATGACCGACCCGGACATGGCTGACGCCACGTACATCGAGCCGATCAAGTGGCAGACCGTGGCCAAGATCATCGAAAAAGAGCGCCCGGACGCGGTGCTGCCAACCATGGGCGGCCAGACTGCACTGAACTGCGCCCTGGATCTGGAGCGCGAAGGCGTTCTGGAAAAATTCGGCGTGGAAATGATCGGCGCCAACGCCGACACCATCGACAAGGCTGAAGACCGTTCGCGTTTCGACAAGGCCATGAAGTCGATCGGCCTGGAATGCCCGCGTTCCGGTATCGCCCACAGCATGGAAGAAGCCAACGCCGTCCTCGAGCGTCTGGGTTTCCCGTGCATCATCCGTCCGTCCTTCACCATGGGTGGCACTGGTGGCGGTATCGCGTACAACCGTGAAGAGTTCGAAGAAATCTGCGCCCGCGGTCTGGACCTGTCGCCGACCAAAGAGCTGCTGATCGACGAATCGCTGATCGGCTGGAAAGAATACGAAATGGAAGTTGTCCGCGACAAAAAGGACAACTGCATCATCGTCTGCTCGATCGAGAACTTCGACCCGATGGGCGTGCACACCGGTGACTCGATCACCGTTGCTCCGGCACAGACCCTGACCGACAAGGAATACCAGATCCTGCGTAACGCCTCGCTGGCGGTACTGCGCGAGATCGGCGTCGAGACCGGCGGTTCCAACGTGCAGTTCGGTATCTGCCCGGACACCGGCCGCATGGTCGTGATCGAGATGAACCCGCGTGTATCGCGTTCCTCGGCACTGGCTTCGAAAGCCACCGGTTTCCCGATCGCCAAAGTCGCGGCCAAGCTGGCTGTGGGCTACACCCTCGACGAACTGTCGAACGACATCACCGGCGGCAAGACCCCGGCGTCCTTCGAACCGTCGATCGACTACGTCGTGACCAAGCTGCCACGTTTCGCTTTCGAGAAATTCGCCAACGCTGACGCACGCCTGACCACCCAGATGAAGTCGGTGGGTGAAGTCATGGCCATCGGCCGTACTTTCCAGGAATCCCTGCAGAAAGCCCTACGCGGTCTGGAAGTCGGTGTTTGCGGTCTAGACGAGAAGCTCGACCTGAGCAATCCGGAAAGCATGAGCATCCTCAAGCGCGAGCTGACCGTACCGGGCGCCGAGCGTATCTGGTACGTGGCGGACGCCTTCCGCGCCGGCATGACCGTCGAAGACATTTTCGGCATGAACATGATCGACCCGTGGTTCCTGGTGCAGATCGAAGATCTGATCAAGGACGAAGAGAAGGTCAAGACCCTCGGTCTGTCCGCCATCGACCGCGACCTGATGTTCAAGCTCAAGCGCAAAGGCTTCTCCGATCAGCGTCTGGCCAAGCTGCTGGGTGTGACCGAGAAGAATCTGCGTACTCACCGTCAAAAACTGGAAGTGTTCCCGGTCTACAAGCGCGTTGACACCTGCGCCGCCGAGTTCGCCACCGACACCGCTTACCTCTACTCGACTTACGAGGAAGAGTGCGAAGCCGCGCCGTCCGGTCGCGACAAGATCATGATTCTGGGTGGCGGTCCGAACCGTATCGGCCAGGGCATCGAGTTCGACTACTGCTGCGTACACGCTGCCCTCGCACTGCGCGAAGACGGCTACGAAACCATCATGGTCAACTGCAACCCGGAAACCGTTTCCACCGACTACGACACTTCCGACCGTCTGTACTTCGAGCCGGTAACCCTGGAAGACGTGCTGGAAATCTGCCGCGTCGAGAAGCCGAAAGGCGTAATCGTCCAGTACGGGGGCCAGACGCCGCTGAAACTGGCGCGTGCCCTCGAAGCCGCTGGCGTGCCGATCATCGGTACCAGCCCTGATGCCATCGACCGTGCCGAAGACCGTGAGCGCTTCCAGCAAATGGTTGAGCGCCTGAACCTGCGTCAGCCGCCAAACGCCACCGTGCGCAGCGAAGATGAAGCCGTTCGTGCTGCCGCGAAAATCGGTTATCCGCTGGTGGTGCGCCCGTCCTACGTACTGGGCGGCCGCGCGATGGAAATCGTGTACAAGGAAGACGAGCTCAAGCGTTACCTGCGTGACGCGGTGCAAGTGTCCAACGACAGCCCGGTGCTGCTCGACCACTTCCTCAACTGCGCCATCGAGATGGACGTGGATGCGGTCTGCGACGGCAAAGACGTGGTGATCGGCGCGATCATGCAGCACATCGAACAGGCGGGCGTTCACTCCGGTGACTCCGCGTGCTCGCTGCCGCCTTACTCGCTGCCGGCGCACATCCAGGACGAGATGCGCGAACAGGTCAAGAAAATGGCCCTGGAACTGGGCGTTGTCGGCCTGATGAACGTGCAACTGGCGCTGCAGGGCGAAGACATCTACGTCATCGAAGTCAACCCGCGCGCTTCGCGTACCGTGCCGTTCGTGTCCAAGTGCATCGGTGTCTCCCTGGCAATGATCGCGGCTCGCGTCATGGCCGGTAAGACTCTGAAGGAAATCGGCTTCACCAAGGAAATCATCCCGAACTTCTACAGCGTGAAAGAGGCGGTGTTCCCGTTCGCCAAATTCCCTGGCGTTGACCCGATCCTCGGCCCAGAGATGAAGTCCACCGGTGAAGTGATGGGCGTCGGCGACACCTTCGGTGAAGCATTCGCCAAGGCCCAGATGGGCGCCAGCGAAGTGCTGCCGACCGGCGGTACCGCGTTCATCAGCGTGCGTGACGATGACAAGCCGCTGGTTGCAGGCGTGGCCCGTGATCTGATCAACTTGGGCTTCGAAGTGGTCGCCACTGCCGGCACTGCCAAGCTGATCGAAGCTGCAGGCCTGAAAGTGCGCCGTGTGAACAAGGTGACCGAGGGGCGTCCGCACGTGGTCGACATGATCAAGAATGACGAAGTCACCCTGATCATCAACACCACCGAAGGCCGTCAGTCGATCGCTGATTCCTACTCCATTCGTCGTAATGCCCTGCAGCACAAGATCTACTGCACCACCACCATTGCTGCGGGCGAAGCTATCTGCGAAGCGCTGAAGTTCGGTCCCGAGAAGACCGTGCGCCGCTTGCAGGATCTACACGCAGGATTGAAGGCATGATCAAATACCCAATGACCGTCCAGGGCGCGAAAGCCCTGGAAGAAGAACACGCTCACCTGACCAAGGTCGTTCGTCCAAAGCTCAGCCAGGACATCGGTACCGCTCGCGAGTTGGGTGACCTGAAGGAAAACGCTGAATACCATGCCGCCCGCGAACAGCAAGGCATGGTCGAGGCGCGGATCCGTGACATCGAAGGCCGGATTCAGAATCAGGTCATCATCGACGTCACGACTATCCCGCACACCGGCAAAGTGATCTTCGGTACTACCGTCGAAATCGCCAACGTCGAGACTGATGAGAGCGTCACTTACCACATCGTGGGTGAGGATGAGGCTGACTTCAAACTCGGCAAGATTTCGGTCGGCTCACCATTGGCCCGTGCCTTGATCGGCAAGGAAGAGGGTGATGTGGTTGCCGTGAAAACGCCGAGTGGCGTTATCGAGTACGAGATTGTCGAAGTCCGTCACATCTGAAGGCAGGCGCCCGCTACGTGCGGGCGCCATGCTTTGGCAGCTGACCCAGATGTTGTGGGTCGGCGGCTTCTGGTTGATACATCTCGGTTTGCGACCGGTGTTGGGCAAGATTGGCCTGGCACCGTTGCTGATCGATGAAGTTGCCGATGCATTCGAAGTGCCGGTGGCGGGTTTTGCCGCGGCATGCGTGATTTTTCAGGCTTTGGTGCTGGTACAGGCCGATGGCCTTGCCAGTCTATGGCGGGATTTTCGCGGGCAGGTGTTGCTGATGGCGTTGTATGCGTGTGCGATGTTTATTGCAGTGCGTGTCGGCTGGCCGCAAGCGCATCGCTGGCAGGAATTCAGTTTTCTGCTGTTGGGCTTCTCCGGTGTGGTGTTGGTGTTGCAACCACTGCCGGGATGGAGTGGCAGGGTGCGCGAAGCACACCCTTGACCCTTGTCATCACTTGAAGCGATGAACGTTCGACAGCTGCTTGTTGACGCTGAAGTTCTTGCGATAAACCAGTGCCATCTTGCCGATGACCTGAACCAGGTCAGCCTTGCCGACCTTGCACAACTCTGCAATGTGCGCCAGGCGCGACTCGCGATCGAGGATGTTGAGCTTGATCTTGATCAGCTCGTGATCCGCCAGTGCGCGTTCGAGTTCGGCTAATACACCTTCAGTCAGACCGTTGTCCGCCACCGTCAAAACCGGCTTCAGGTGGTGGCCAATGGATTTGTACTGTTTCTTCTGCTCTGGAGTGAGCGGCATAATCTGACCCTTTCGTCTGGATTCTGTAAAATGGCGGCCATTTTACCCGAGGGTTCGTGGATCCGCCCAATTAATCACGACCCTTATTATCGAGGTGCCCAATGGCGCGTTCCAAGACAAGCCTTGGTTGGCTGAAACGACATGTCAACGATCCTTATGTGAAGCAGGCGCAGAAGGATGGCTACCGCTCGCGTGCGAGTTACAAGCTTCTGGAGATCCAGGAGAAATACAAGCTGATCCGTTCCGGCATGAGCGTTGTCGATCTGGGCGCAGCGCCCGGCGGCTGGTCGCAGGTCACCAGCCGGCTGATAGGCGGTCAGGGGCGTCTGATCGCTTCGGACATTCTGGAAATGGACAGCATCCCGGACGTGACCTTCATTCAAGGGGACTTCACCGAAGACGAAGTGCTTGCGCGGATTCTTGAGGCTGTGGGTAATTCGCAGGTGGACCTTGTGATTTCCGATATGGCCCCCAATATGAGTGGTACGCCTGAAGTGGATATGCCGAAAGCCATGTTCCTTTGCGAACTGGCGCTTGATCTGGCGGAACGGATACTCAAGCCGGGTGGCAATTTCGTGATCAAGATCTTTCAGGGTGAAGGTTTCGATGTTTACCTGAAGGATGCTCGCAAGAAATTCGACAAGATCCAGATGATCAAGCCGGATTCTTCTCGAGGCAGCTCCCGCGAGCAATATATGCTGGCTTGGGGTTACCGCGGTGGTAACGAGTAAAACGAGGTTTTTTGCCGGGGCGATAGGTTTTTCGTATTTTGCCCCGCGTGCATAAGCGAATATTGTGTAGAAAGTGTTTCACAAAGGGTTACAGACGGCGCCTGCCAGAGTTGTAGGTAATGTAGTAAGTTAGGCCGGTGAATATCATGCGAAGCGCGCGCCAGTAGCGGAGCTTGCTTCAGAGGGTAGTTAATTGAACGATATGGCAAAGAATCTGATCCTGTGGTTGATCATCGCGGCAGTCCTCGTGACGGTGATGAACAACTTCTCCAGCCCTAACGAGCCGCAGACCCTCAACTATTCCGACTTCATCCAGCAGGTCAAGGATGGCAAGGTCGAGCGCGTAGCCGTTGACGGCTATGTGATTACCGGCAAGCGCAACGATGGCGACAGCTTCAAGACCATTCGTCCGGCGATCCAGGACAATGGCCTGATCGGCGACCTGGTCGACAACCACGTTGTGGTTGAGGGCAAGCAGCCTGAACAGCAAAGCATCTGGACTCAACTCCTGGTGGCGAGCTTCCCGATCCTGGTGATCATCGCGGTGTTCATGTTCTTCATGCGCCAGATGCAGGGCGGTGCTGGCGGCAAGGGCGGACCGATGAGCTTCGGCAAGAGCAAGGCACGCCTGCTTTCCGAAGACCAGGTGAAAACCACCTTGGCTGACGTTGCAGGTTGCGACGAAGCCAAGGAAGAGGTCGGCGAACTGGTTGAGTTCCTGCGTGATCCGGGCAAGTTCCAGCGCCTGGGTGGTCGTATTCCTCGCGGCGTATTGATGGTCGGCCCTCCGGGTACCGGTAAAACCTTGCTGGCCAAGGCGATTGCCGGCGAAGCGAAGGTTCCGTTCTTCACTATTTCCGGTTCCGACTTCGTTGAAATGTTCGTGGGTGTTGGTGCAAGCCGCGTTCGCGACATGTTCGAGCAGGCCAAGAAGCATGCGCCGTGCATCATCTTCATCGACGAAATCGACGCCGTCGGTCGCCACCGTGGCGCCGGCATGGGCGGCGGTCACGACGAGCGTGAGCAAACTCTCAACCAGTTGCTGGTAGAGATGGATGGCTTTGAAATGAATGACGGCATCATCGTGATCGCCGCTACCAACCGTCCTGACGTACTCGACCCTGCGCTGCTGCGTCCGGGCCGTTTCGACCGTCAGGTCGTTGTAGGTTTGCCGGATATCCGTGGTCGCGAGCAGATCCTCAAGGTTCACATGCGCAAAGTGCCAATGGGTGACGACGTTGCCCCGGCCGTTATCGCACGTGGTACCCCGGGCTTCTCTGGTGCCGATCTGGCCAACCTGGTCAACGAAGCGTCGCTGTTCGCTGCACGCAGCGGCAAGCGCATCGTCGAAATGAAAGAGTTCGAGCTGGCCAAAGACAAGATCATGATGGGCGCCGAGCGCAAATCGATGGTCATGTCCGAGAAAGAGAAGCAGAACACCGCTTATCACGAAGCGGGTCACGCTATTGTCGGTCGCGTCGTACCTGAGCATGATCCGGTCTACAAGGTTTCGATCATTCCACGTGGTCGTGCGCTGGGTGTGACCATGTTCCTGCCGGAAGAAGATCGCTACAGCCTGTCCAAACGTGCGTTGATCAGTCAGATCTGCTCGCTGTACGGTGGTCGTATCGCTGAAGAAATGACCCTTGGTTTCGACGGTGTGACCACCGGCGCTTCCAACGACATCATGCGTGCCAGTCAGATTGCGCGGAACATGGTGACCAAGTGGGGTCTGTCGGAAAAGCTCGGTCCGCTGATGTACGCCGAAGAAGAGGGTGAAGTGTTCCTCGGTCGCGGTGGTGGCGGTCAGAATGCAAGTTTCTCCGGTGAGACTGCCAAGCTGATCGACTCCGAAGTGCGCAGCATCATTGACCAGTGCTACGGCACGGCCAAGCAGATCCTCACGGACAACCGTGACAAGCTGGATGCCATGGCTGATGCGCTGATGAAGTACGAAACCATCGATGCCGAGCAGATAGACGACATCATGGCGGGTCGTACGCCTCGCGAACCGCGTGACTGGACCGGTGGCACGGGTACGCCCCCGCCTCCAGTGATTCAGGATGAGCGCTCGGAAACACCGATCGGCGGTCCGGCTGCTGACGTTTAAGGTTTGAAATGACTTCTGTACAGTCCCTGACCCGGTTGCCTTGCGGCAATCGGGTTCTTGATTTGGCCCAGACGCATGTCATGGGTATTCTCAATGTCACTCCCGATTCCTTTTCCGACGGTGGCCGGTACAACCAGCTCGACGTGGCTTTGCGTCACGCCGAAGCCATGGTGGCTGCTGGTGCGACGCTGATCGATGTCGGCGGCGAATCGACCCGGCCTGGCGCTCGAGCGGTTTCGCCGTTGGAAGAGTTGGAGCGCGTAGCTCCGATCGTGGAGTTGATCAATCGCGAGCTGGATGTGGTCATCTCGGTCGATACTTCGACGCCAGCGGTGATGCGTGAAACGGCGCGCCTGGGTGCCGGGTTGATCAATGATGTGCGCTCGCTGCGCCGCGATGGCGCGCTGGATGCCGCAGCCGCGACCGGGTTGCCGGTCTGCCTGATGCACATGCTCGGCGAGCCGGGTGACATGCAGGACAATCCGCACTATCAGGACGTTACCCGGGAAGTGGGTGAGTTTCTGGCAGAGCGCATGACTCAATGTGCGGCGGCGGGCATTCCTGCCGAACGGATCATTCTTGATCCCGGTTTCGGTTTCGCGAAAACCCTGCAGCACAATCTAAGCTTGTTCAAGCATATGGAAGCCCTGCATGCGCTGGGGCGTCCGCTATTGGTCGGTGTCTCACGCAAAAGCATGATCGGCCACGCATTGAACCGCCCCGTGGGTGAGCGTCTTTATGGTGGTCTGGCTCTCGCAGCACTCGCGTCGGTTAAAGGAGCGCGTATATTGCGCGTCCATGATGTGGCGGAAACGGTAGACGTGGTGCGCATGCTCGCGGCCGTGGAATCAGCCGAATAAGAATGATGGAGCACTTATGAGCAAGAAATACTTTGGTACTGACGGTATTCGTGGTCGTGTCGGTGAATATCCGATCACTCCTGACTTCATGCTTAAGCTCGGCTGGGCGGCGGGTATGGCCTTTCGCAAGATGGGCGCCTGCAAGGTGCTGGTCGGCAAGGACACGCGCATCTCTGGCTACATGTTCGAATCGGCACTTGAAGCAGGCCTGACCTCGGCTGGTGCGGACGTGATGCTGCTCGGTCCGATGCCGACGCCTGCCATTGCTTATCTGGCGCGCACGTTCCAGGCTGAAGCCGGGATCGTGATCAGTGCTTCGCACAATCCGCATGACGATAACGGCATCAAGTTTTTCTCCGGCAAGGGCACAAAGCTGCCTGATGAGCTGGAGCTGATGATCGAAGAGCTGCTCGATACCCCAATGACTGTGGTTGAGTCGAGCAAGATCGGCAAGGTGTCGCGCATCAATGACGCCTCCGGCCGCTACATCGAATTCTGCAAAAGCAGTGTGCCGACCGGTACCAGTTTTTCCGGTTTGAAGATCGTGATCGATTGTGCGCACGGTGCGACCTACAAGGTTGCTCCGAGTGTGTTCCGTGAGCTGGGTGCTGAAGTGGTCGTGCTGTCGGCGCAGCCCAACGGTCTGAACATCAATGACAATTGCGGCTCGACCCATATGGGTCAGCTGCAGGCCGCGGTTCTGGCCGAGCACGCTGATCTGGGCATCGCCTTTGATGGTGACGGTGATCGGGTGTTGATGGTTGATCACACTGGCGCCATCGTTGATGGTGATGAGTTGCTGTTCATCATTGCGCGCGATCTGCACGGGCGGGGCAAATTGCAGGGCGGCGTAGTCGGTACGCTGATGAGCAACCTGGGTCTTGAACTCGCGCTGGCAGAGCTCTCGATTCCATTCATTCGTGCCAATGTCGGTGACCGTTATGTGATCGCCGAACTGCTGGAGCGCGACTGGCTGGTAGGCGGTGAAAACTCGGGGCATATCGTCTGCTTCAATCACACCACCACCGGTGATGCGATCATTGCTGCGCTCCAGGTGCTGATGGCACTGAAGGCCCGCAATGAAGGTCTTGCGCAAACGCGTCAGGCCTTGCGCAAGTGTCCTCAGGTGCTGATCAATGTGCGTTTTGGTGGCGGTGAAAGTCCGCTTGAGCATCCGGCGGTCAAGGAAGCCAGTGCGCGTGTCACCCAGGCAATGGCGGGGCGTGGCCGGGTACTTCTGCGCAAGTCTGGTACAGAGCCTTTGGTGCGCGTGATGGTCGAAGGTGAGGATGAAACTCAGGTTCGCAGCTACGCCGAAGAACTGGCAAAACTGGTAAGTGAAGTTTCTGCCTGATTCGGCTTGCCAGCCATGATTGTGTTGGGTAACATCTGCGCCCACTTTGACCGACGAGGTACAGCATGCGTCGCCCTATGGTAGCTGGTAACTGGAAGATGCACGGTACCCGCGCCAGCGTCGCTGAGCTGATCAACGGCCTTCGTCATCTGGCCTTGCCAAGCGGTGTTGATGTCGCGGTATTCCCGCCTTGCTTGCATATCAATCAAGTGATTGATGGCTTGAAAGGCAAATCGATTTCGGTCGGTGCGCAGAATTCTGCGGTGGAATCCATGCAAGGTGCATTGACCGGTGAAATTGCACCGAGTCAGTTGGTGGATGCAGGTTGTTCCCTGGTGCTTGTCGGGCACTCCGAACGCCGCCAGATAATGGGCGAGCGAGACGGGATGCTGAATCGCAAGTTCGCAGCGGCACAGGCATGTGGCTTGATTCCGGTGTTGTGTGTAGGGGAAACCCTCGAGCAGCGCGAAGCCGGAAAAACTCTTGAAGTTGTCGGGCGTCAGCTGGGCAGCATCATCGAGGAGCTGGGTGTTGGTGCCTTTGCCAAGGCAGTCATTGCTTACGAGCCTGTCTGGGCCATTGGTACCGGACTGACTGCAACGCCGCAACAGGCTCAGGATGTGCATAAAGCCATTCGCGAGCAGTTGGCGGCAGAGAATTCTGAAGTCGCACGAGGTGTGCGGCTTCTATACGGCGGCAGCGTGAAGGCGGCCAATGCGGTCGAACTGTTCGGCATGCCGGATATCGATGGGGGGCTCATTGGTGGAGCTTCCCTGAATGCAGATGAGTTCGGTGCGATTTGTCGCGCCGCGGGAAACTGAAAAAATGCTGGAAACAGTCGTAGTCGTTTTTCATCTGCTGGGTGCATTGGGCGTAGTTGCTCTGGTTTTGCTGCAGCAGGGTAAGGGTGCGGACGCTGGCGCGTCTTTCGGAGCAGGTGCTTCAAATACTGTGTTCGGAAGCCAAGGTTCCTCTACCTTTCTTAGTAAGTTTACTGCTATACTTGCCGCCGGTTTCTTCATAACCAGCTTGGGGTTAGGTTACTTTGCTAAAGAGAAGGCTCATCAGCTGACTCAAGCAGGTTTGCCAGATCCAGCAGTGTTGGAAGTACCTAAGCAACAACAACCGGCTTCTGATGATGTCCCGGTGCTTCAAGAGCAAAAGTCGGCTACTCCAGCGACTGACGTACCTCAAGCTCAAGAGCAGAAGTAAGAAGGGTTTCAAACGTAGTTTTGCCGAGGTGGTGGAATTGGTAGACACGCAACCTTGAGGTGGTTGTGCCCATAGGGTGTAGGGGTTCGAGTCCCCTTCTCGGTACCAATTAGTCAGGAGAGCCCGCTGTTGCGGGCTTTCTTGCAGGTGGAAGGTTGCATTGACCCTATAAGGGATCGGTCGTATACTTCCGCCCCAGCTTTGTCGCGGGGTGGAGCAGTCTGGTAGCTCGTCGGGCTCATAACCCGAAGGTCGTCGGTTCAAATCCGGCCCCCGCAACCAGTTTAAGGAGCCCCTTTTCAGGGGCTTTTTGTTAGCTGGACACTTTCTACGCCGATGTTCGACGGCGTTTCAAGGATGGGCGTTTCGCCCATTTTTTTATTTTGCAGCGCATGCATTTACATGCACGAGGGGGTTCAGGTGTCGAGCAAGCTAGAAGAGTTGCAGGCCTTGTTGGCCCCGGTGGTCGTGGCCCTAGGCTATGAATGCTGGGGTATCGAGTTTTCGGCTCAAGGTCGTCACTCGATGTTGCGCGTTTATATCGATAAAGAGGGTGGCGTGCTGGTGGACGATTGCGCCATTGTCAGCCGTCAGATCAGCGGTGTCCTGGATGTTGAAGATCCGATCTCCGTTGAATACACCCTCGAAGTTTCCTCGCCTGGCATGGAACGCCCACTGTTCACTCTTGAGCAGTTTGCAAAATTTGCCGGTGAACAAGTGAAGATCAAGCTGCGCTCGCCTTTTGAAGGTCGACGCAACTTTCAGGGCCTTCTGCGCGGTGTAGAAGAACAGGATGTCGTGGTGCAGGTAGATGACCATGAATTCCTGTTGCCGATCGATATGATCGACAAGGCCAACATTATTCCCAGTTTTGACTGAGACGCGGATCCCGCGGATCCAATGGCTTGCGAAAGGCGAGGCGTACGATGAGCAAAGAAGTACTGCTGGTTGTTGAGTCGGTATCCAATGAAAAGGGCGTACCGGCAAGCGTGATTTTTGAAGCGCTGGAGCTGGCTCTGGCCACTGCTACCAAAAAGCGTTTTGAAGACGAAGTTGACCTGCGTGTGGAAATTAACCGCCACACCGGTTCCTATGAGACTTTCCGTCGCTGGACAGTCGTCGAAGAGAATGATCTCGACGATCCTGCGATCGAAACCTGGCCAAGCAAGGTTGCCGAAACGCATCCGGGCGCCAAGGTCGGCGACGTCGTCGAAGAAAAGATCGAATCCATCGAGTTCGGCCGCATTGCAGCACAGACCGCCAAACAGGTCATCGTGCAGAAAGTGCGTGAAGCCGAGCGCGCTCAAGTGGTCGACGCCTATCGCGAGCGCCTGGGAGAAATCATCTCCGGCACCGTGAAGAAAGTCACCCGCGACAACGTGATCGTCGATCTGGGCAACAACGCCGAAGCGTTGCTGGCCCGTGAAGACATCATTTCTCGCGAAACCTTCCGTGTCGGTGTGCGTCTGCGTGCACTGCTTAAGGAAATCCGCACCGAGAATCGCGGCCCGCAGCTGATCCTGTCGCGTACCGCGCCGGAAATGCTGATCGAGCTGTTCCGTATCGAAGTGCCGGAAATCGCTGAAGGCCTGATCGAAGTCATGGCGGCGTCCCGTGATCCGGGTTCGCGTGCCAAGATCGCTGTCCGTTCCAAGGACAAACGCATCGACCCGCAGGGCGCGTGCATCGGTATGCGCGGTTCGCGCGTCCAGGCCGTGTCGGGCGAGTTGGGTGGCGAGCGTGTCGATATCGTCCTGTGGGACGATAACCCGGCGCAGTTCGTGATCAATGCCATGTCGCCGGCAGAAGTGGCGGCCATTATCGTTGACGAGGATGCCCATGCAATGGACATCGCCGTTGGCGCAGACAATCTGGCTCAGGCCATCGGTCGAGGTGGTCAGAACGTGCGTCTGGCGAGCCAGTTGACTGGCTGGACCCTGAACGTGATGACCGAATCGGACATCCAGGCTAAGCAGCAAGCAGAAACCGGCGACATCCTGCGCAACTTCATCGACGAGCTGGAAGTCGACGAAGAACTGGCTCAGGTGCTGGTAGATGAAGGCTTCACCAGCCTGGAAGAGATTGCCTACGTACCGTTGGAAGAAATGCTCAACATCGACGGCTTTGACGAAGGTATCGTCAACGAGCTTCGCGCTCGTGCCAAGGATCGTTTGTTGACCAAAGCCATCGCTACTGAGGAAAAGCTGGCAGACGCCCATCCGGCCGAAGACCTGCTCTCGCTTGAGGGTATGGACAAGGATTTGGCGATGGAACTGGCGGTGCGCGGCGTAATTACCCGCGAAGACCTGGCCGAGCAGTCTATTGACGACCTGCTCGACATCGACGGCATTGACGATGATCGTGCCGGCAAGTTGATCATGGCCGCCCGAGCCCACTGGTTCGAGTAATTAGGCGCGGCCTGAGGAGAGAAGTGCATGACGCAAGTCACGGTGAAACAACTGGCCGATGAGGTCAAAACACCGGTAGAGCGCCTGTTGCAGCAGATGCGTGAGGCAGGTCTGCCGCACACCGCCGCCGAAGAAAATGTGACTGACAGTGAGAAGCAATCCCTGCTGACTCACTTGAAGAGCAGCCACAAGGCGAAAGTGGAAGAACCACGCAAGATCACGCTGCAGCGTAAAACCACCAGCACCCTGCGTGTGGCTGGTAGCAAGAGCATCAGCGTTGAAGTTCGCAAGAAGAAAGTTTTCGTACAGCGTAGCCCGGAAGAAATCGAAGCCGAGCGCAAGCGTGAACTGGAAGAGCGTCGCGCAGTAGAAAATGCTGCTCGTCAGAAGGCTGAAGAAGAAGCCAAGCAGCGCGCTGAAGAAGAAGCGCGTCGCCAGCCTGCTGCTGCGCCGTCCGCTCCTGCCGAAGCTGTTGCAGCACCTGCGCCAGTCGCTGAACCAGTGCGCGACGCCGCGCCGGTTGCTGCTGCGCCGGCTGCCGACACTCGCAAGCGTGACGAACAGCGCCGTCCGGACAAGCCACGTGCCGACGATAACAATCGTCGCGGCGGTGGTGGCGATGGCGAGCGCAAAAACGCTCCGCATCGCGCATCGGTCAAAGAAAAAGCGCCGGCTCCACGTGTGGCGCCACGCACTACCGACGAAGAAAGCGATGGCTTCCGTCGTGGTGGTCGCGGCAAGGCCAAGCTGAAAAAACGCAACGCTCACGGTTTCCAGAACCCTACCGGTCCTGTCGTGCGTGAAGTGAAGATCGGCGAGACCATCACTGTTGGCGATCTCGCTCAGCAGATGTCGGTCAAGGCTGCTGAAATCATCAAGTTCATGTTCAAACTGGGCACTCCAGCGACCATCAACCAGGTACTCGATCAGGAAACTGCTCAACTGGTAGCTGAAGAGCTGGGCCACAAAGTGACCCTGGTCAGCGACACCGCCCTGGAAGATTCCCTGGCCGAGTCCCTGAAGTTTGAAGGTGAGGCAGTTTCCCGTGCGCCAGTCGTGACCGTAATGGGCCACGTTGACCACGGTAAGACTTCCCTGCTCGACTACATCCGTCGTGCCAAGGTAGCAGCGGGCGAAGCCGGCGGCATTACCCAGCACATCGGTGCGTACCACGTTGAAACCGACCGCGGCATGGTGACGTTCCTCGACACCCCTGGTCACGCTGCGTTTACCGCAATGCGTGCCCGTGGTGCCAAGGCGACCGACATCGTGATCCTGGTGGTTGCGGCGGACGACGGCGTGATGCCGCAAACCATCGAGGCTGTTCAGCACGCTCAGGCGGCTGGCGTTCCTCTGGTGGTTGCGGTGAACAAGATCGACAAGCCGGGTGCCGACCTCGATCGCATCCGCAGCGAACTGTCGGTTCACGGCGTGACCTCCGAAGACTGGGGTGGCGACACTCCATTCGTACCGGTCTCGGCGAAAATGGGTACCGGCGTTGACGAGCTGCTCGAAGCGGTTCTGCTGCAGGCCGAAGTACTCGAACTGACCGCCACTCCATCGGCTCCTGGCCGTGGTGTAGTCGTTGAATCGCGTCTGGACAAGGGCCGTGGCCCGGTAGCCACTGTTCTGGTTCAGGACGGTACGCTGCGTCAAGGCGACATGGTGCTGGTCGGCTCGAACTATGGCCGCGTGCGCGCCATGCTCGACGAGAACGGCAAGCCGATCAAGGAAGCAGGTCCGGCCATTCCGGTCGAGATCCTGGGTCTTGACGGTACGCCGGACGCTGGCGACGAGATGAGCGTGGTTGCCGACGAGAAGAAAGCCCGTGAAGTGGCTCTGTTCCGTCAAGGCAAGTTCCGCGAAGTCAAACTGGCTCGCGCTCACGCCGGCAAGCTGGAAAACATCTTCGAAAACATGGGCCAGGAAGAGAAGAAGACGCTCAACATCGTCCTCAAATCCGACGTCCGTGGTTCGCTGGAAGCTTTGCAGGGCGCTCTGAACGGCCTGGGCAACGACGAAGTGCAAGTGCGCGTAGTCGGTGGTGGTGTCGGTGGTATCACCGAATCCGACGCCAACCTGGCACTGGCTTCCAACGCTGTACTGTTCGGCTTCAACGTGCGTGCCGATGCTGGCGCACGGAAGATCGTCGAACAGGAAGGTCTGGACATGCGTTACTACAACGTGATCTACGACATCATCGAAGACGTCAAGAAAGCCCTGACCGGCATGCTCGGCAGCGATGTTCGCGAGAACATCCTGGGTGTGGCCGAAGTGCGCGACGTGTTCCGTTCGCCGAAGTTTGGCGCGATCGCCGGTTGCATGGTGATCGAGGGTGTTGTGCACCGTAACCGTCCGATCCGTGTACTGCGTGAAGACATCGTTATCTTCGAAGGCGAGCTGGAATCCCTGCGCCGCTTCAAGGATGACGCTTCCGAAGTACGTGCCGGCATGGAATGCGGTATCGGCGTGAAGAGCTACAACGACGTCAAAGTCGGTGACAAGATCGAAGTCTTCGAGAAGGTTCAGGTTGCTCGCAGCCTCTGACTCGCGCACTTCAAGGGCCACGCCGAGCCGCCGCATGCAGATGCGCGCCAAGGCGTCAGGACTCTAAACGCAACGCCCGGTCTGGCTTTTGTCAGGCCGGGCGTTTGCCGCTTTCAGACCTTGCGGGTTTCACCGTGGGGCAGTAACAGGTAACAAAATCATGGCAAAAGAATACAGCCGTACCCAACGTATCGGCGATCAGATGCAGCGTGAGCTGGCCCAGCTGATCCGTCGTGAAGTCAAAGACCCGCGCGTCGGCCTGGTCACCATTACCGCTGTGGAAGTCAGCCGTGACGTCGGTCACGCGAAGATCTTCATCACCGTGATGGGGCAGGACAACGCTGAAGACATCGCGCAAAGCATCAAGGTGCTCAACGCTGCCGCAGGTTTCCTGCGCATGCAGCTGGCCCGTGAAATGAAGCTGCGCAGCGTGCCGCAATTGCACTTCCACTACGACGAAAGCGTCGTGCGTGGCGCGCATCTGTCGGCCCTGATCGAGCGCGCCGTGGCTGAGGACAATCAGCACCTGGCCGCTGCACCTGAAGACACCAAGGAGTAATTCGGTGGCTCAGGTCAAACGTATCCGTCGTAACGTCAGCGGTATCATCCTGCTCGACAAGCCGCTAGGGTTCACCTCCAACGCCGCGTTGCAGAAGGTTCGCTGGTTGCTCAACGCCGAGAAGGCCGGTCACACCGGCAGTCTCGACCCGCTGGCCACCGGTGTATTGCCGCTGTGCTTTGGCGAGGCAACGAAGTTCTCGCAGTACCTGCTCGATTCCGACAAGGGTTACGAAACCCTGGCGCAACTGGGCAAGACCACTACCACGGCGGACGCCGAGGGTGAGGTTTTGCAGGAGCGCCCGGTGACCGTTGGTCGCGCCGATGTCGAAGCGGTTCTGCCGAAATTTCGTGGGCAAATCAGTCAGATACCGCCGATGTACTCGGCACTCAAGCGTGACGGTCAGCCGCTGTACAAGCTGGCCCGTGCAGGCGAAGTAGTGGAGCGCGAACCGCGTTCTGTTACTATTGCGCGCTTGGAATTGCTGGCCTTCGAAGGCGATACTGCGCGTCTTGCGGTGGATTGCAGCAAGGGCACCTATATCCGCACCCTGGTGGAGGATATCGGTGAGCAACTCGGTTGTGGTGCGTACGTCGCAGAACTGCGTCGTACCCAGGCCGGGCCTTTCACCCTGGCGCAGACCGTGACCCTCGAAGAGCTGGAAGCGGTACATGCCGCAGGCGGCAACGAAGCGGTCGACCGCTTCCTGATGCCATCGGACAGCGGCCTGCAGGATTGGCCGCTGCTGCACTTCTCCGAAGCGAGTGCGTTCTACTGGCTCAACGGCCAGCCGGTACGTGCCCCGGATGCTCCGAAGTTCGGCATGGTACGGGTACAGGATCACAATGGTCGCTTCATCGGTATCGGTGAAGTGAGCGAAGACGGGCGCATCGCGCCGCGTCGACTGATTCGGTCAGAATGACCGAACGAGTGTGGCTGTTAACAGGCACGGTCACTACTCATTTATAGATACAGGGATTTGTCCCTGGCCTGTTGAAACTGTTTTTGAAACAGTTTCCTGATAAAAGGATTGCCTCATGGCTCTCGACGTTCAAGAAAAAGCTCAAATCGTTGCCGACTACCAGCAAGCTGTTGGTGATACTGGTTCGCCAGAAGTGCAAGTTGCACTGCTGACCGCCAACATCAACAAACTGCAAGGTCACTTCAAGGCCAACGGTAAAGACCACCACTCCCGTCGTGGTCTGATCCGCATGGTAAACCAGCGTCGCAAGCTGCTGGATTACCTGAAAGGCAAAGATCTGAGCCGTTACAGCGCTCTGATCGGCCGCCTGGGTCTGCGTCGCTAATCAGCGATTGCGCTATGAGGTTGGTTGTCTGTCAGGCATCAGCGGTTTTCCGTTGGTGGCTGGCAGGCTCCCAGCCTCAAGTTTTATCTGCACTACCGTTTTACCCGGACAGTCAGCGGGCCGATTCCCGACATTGCCCAAGAATTTCGCAAGAAACCAGTTCCCCCAAGAGCCACAAAGAAGGTAGGACACCGTGAACCCGGTAATCAAAAAATTCCAGTTCGGTCAGTCGACCGTTACCCTCGAGACTGGCCGTATCGCCCGTCAGGCCTCCGGCGCAGTATTGGTCACCGTTGACGACGACGTCAGCGTATTGGTGACCGTAGTCGGTGCCAAGCAAGCCGACCCAGGCAAGGGCTTCTTCCCTCTGTCCGTTCACTACCAGGAAAAGACTTACGCTGCCGGTAAGATCCCTGGCGGTTTCTTCAAGCGTGAAGGCCGTCCTTCCGAGAAAGAAACCCTGACTTCCCGACTGATCGACCGTCCGATCCGTCCGCTGTTCCCGGAAGGCTTCATGAACGAAGTGCAGGTTGTCTGCACCGTCGTTTCCACCAGCAAGAAGACCGATCCGGACATCGCTGCGATGATCGGTACCTCGGCTGCCCTGGCCATCTCGGGCATTCCGTTCGACGGCCCGATCGGCGCCGCTCGCGTCGCTTTCCACGAAAGCACCGGCTACCTGCTGAACCCGACCTACGAGCAGCAAGCTGCTTCGAGCCTGGACATGGTCGTTGCCGGCACCTCCGACGCCGTACTGATGGTTGAATCGGAAGCCAAAGAGCTGACCGAAGACCAGATGCTGGGCGCGGTACTGTTTGCTCACGACGAGTTCCAGGTGGTGATCAACGCCGTCAAAGAACTGGCCGCTGAAGCTGCCAAGCCAACCTGGACCTGGGCTCCTGCTCCAGAAGCCACCGAACTGCTGGGCGCGATCCGTGCCGAGTTCGGCGAAGCGATCTCCCAGGCTTACACCATCACCGTCAAGGCTGACCGCTACGCACGTCTGGGCGAGCTGAAAGACCAGGTCGTTGCCAAGCTGTCCGGCGAAGAAGGCCAGCCTTCTGCTGCTGACGTCAAAGCCGCTTTCGGCGAAATCGAATACCGCACCGTTCGCGAAAACATCGTTAACGGCAAGCCACGTATCGACGGCCGCGACACCCGCACCGTACGTCCGCTGAACATCGAAGTCGGCGTTCTGCCTAAGACTCACGGTTCGGCGCTGTTCACCCGTGGCGAAACCCAGGCTCTGGTAGTCGCGACGCTGGGTACTGCCCGCGACGCACAGCTGCTGGACACCCTGGAAGGCGAGAAAAAAGACCCGTTCATGCTGCACTACAACTTCCCTCCGTTCTCGGTGGGCGAGTGCGGTCGCATGGGTGGCGCTGGTCGTCGTGAAATCGGTCACGGCCGTCTGGCCCGTCGTTCGGTTTCGGCCATGCTGCCAGCCGCTGACGTGTTCCCGTACACCATCCGTGTGGTTTCGGAAATCACCGAATCCAACGGTTCGAGCTCGATGGCTTCCGTTTGCGGCGCTTCCCTGGCCCTGATGGACGCTGGTGTGCCAATGAAGGCTCCGGTTGCCGGTATCGCCATGGGTCTGGTTAAAGAAGGCGAGAAGTTCGCCGTCCTGACCGACATCCTCGGTGACGAAGACCACCTGGGCGACATGGACTTCAAAGTAGCCGGTACCGCCAAAGGCGTTACTGCGCTGCAGATGGACATCAAGATCAAGGGCATCACCGAAGAGATCATGGAAATCGCTCTGGGCCAAGCCCTGGAAGCGCGCCTGAACATCCTCGGCCAGATGAACCAGATCATCGGCCAGTCGCGTACCGAACTGTCGGCCAATGCTCCGACCATGATCGCGATGAAGATCGACACCGACAAGATCCGTGACGTTATCGGTAAAGGTGGCGCGACCATCCGTGCGATCTGCGAAGAAACCAAGGCTTCGATCGACATCGAAGACGACGGCTCGATCAAGATCTTCGGCGAAACCAAGGATGCCGCAGAGGCTGCTCGTCAGCGCGTTCTGAGCATCACTGCAGAAGCCGAGATCGGCAAGATCTACGTCGGCAAGGTTGAACGCATCGTCGACTTCGGCGCATTCGTCAACATCCTGCCGGGCAAGGACGGTCTGGTGCACATCTCGATGCTGAGCGACGCTCGCGTAGAGAAAGTCACCGACATCCTGAAAGAAGGCCAGGAAGTGGAAGTGCTGGTACTGGACGTGGACAACCGCGGCCGTATCAAGCTGTCCATCAAAGACGTGGCAGCGGCCAAGGCTTCGGGCGTTTAATCAACCCACAGCTTTAGCGCAATGAAAATGCCCCGCCGTGAAAACGGCGGGGCATTTTTTTGTCTGCGAAATACCGGGACAGGCTTTGAAGTTGCCGGACTTCAAGACCGGTGCTAGGTTTAGCCCACCGCCCGTGTAGCTCAGCCGGTAGAGCAGCGCACTCGTAACGCGAAGGTCGCAGGTTCGATTCCTGTCTCGGGCACCATCCCCTCGCGCAATCCCGCGATTTATGTCTCCCAGGTCAAAGTTTTTGTGCGAGAGATGTAAAGAGCCGTGTAATTCGTCATGCAAACGTCCTATATTCGGTGCCTGCATGAGCATCGCTTAGCAGTTTTCAGATGATCCCGAATGGTTCCGAAGGCCGGACAATCCGCGTCAGAGAGATCCTTGATGATCCAGATCCATCCTCCATTCTTACGATCAGCGAGAACGCCATGACCGAATTAACTCAAGAGCAACGTCACGCACTAGCGCTGGAAAAATACATTCAGGACGTCCCGGACCTGAAAGAAGAGATCAAGGACCTGAGTCCTGATGATCAGAAAGACCAGATCCAGTGGGCATTCGAGGACGAAGCCGAAGCCCAGGGCTTGCAGCCGTGGGAGCTGACGCTCAAGTACACCAGCACCCCTGAAGAGTTTGAGGCCAAGCGCCTGGAGCTGCACAAGGAGGCGGCCGAGGTGTTGGGCGTCGAGTGGGATGAATACTGCGAGATGAACAATCTGGTGGTCTGAAACAAAAACGCCAGCCTCAACCGGGCTGGCGTTTTTTATTGCGTGACAGGCTCAGAGGCTCAGACGCATCGACAGGTCCACCGCCTTCACATCCTTGGTCATCGCACCGATCGAGATGTAGTCCACCCCGGTTTCGGCGATCGGCAGCAGCGTGCTTTCGTTGATGCCGCCGCTGGCTTCCAGTTTGGCCTTGCCGCCATTCAGGCGCACGGCTTCGCGCATGTCATCCAGGCTCAGTTCGTCGAGCATGATGATGTCGGCGCCGGCAGTCAGCGCCTCCTTCAGTTCTTCCAGGCTCTCCACTTCGACTTCCACCGGTTTGCCCGGCGCGATCTTGTGCGCGGCGGCGATGGCCTGCGCGATGCCACCGCTGGCGGCGATGTGGTTTTCCTTGATCAGGAACGCGTCGTAAAGGCCGATGCGGTGGTTGTGGCAACCACCGCAGGTCACCGCGTATTTCTGCGCCAGACGCAGGCCCGGCAGGGTCTTGCGGGTATCCAGCAGCTTGACCTGGGTTTGCGCCACGAAGTCCGCCAGATATTGCGCACGCGTGGCCACGCCGGACAGCAGTTGCAGGAAGTTCAGCGCGCTGCGTTCGCCAGTCAGCAACGAACGGGCCGGGCCCTCCAGATGAAACAACGGCTGGTTGGGTTTGACCCGTTCACCGTCCCGTACCTGCCAGTGCACTGCGACGCGCGGATCGAGCTGGCGAAACACCGTGTCGACCCACGCCGTGCCGCAGATAACCGCCTCGTCGCGAGTGATGATGGTGGCTTTGGCCAGACGTTCGGCCGGGATCAGTTGTGCGGTGATGTCGCCGCTGCCGACATCTTCGAGCAACGCACGGCGCACGTTGGCTTCGATTTCGGCGGTCAGATCGGCGAGACGTAGATTCGGCATAACGGGCTCCACAAACTAAGTGCGCCGATTATAGGGGCATGGCGAGAGCCAACCCAAGGCGAGAACGCGCGTGCCTGACTGCAACTGGTCGATTTCCTGTGAGCAAAGCGCGGTTTTTCGTGGTCACTGCAAGGTGCGACGGCATAGGGGAAACCCTGACGGCTATAGCGCCGGGGACAAGTTTTGCAAGATAATCCGCCTTGCATTTGACGTCATAGCTTTGACGTCTCCCGCTCCCACAGGGACCTGTGTTGTAACTGACCAGTGAAATCACCGTTTCAGGAGGCTTGGATGCACAACGACGGGAATGTAGTGCCTTTGCACAAGGCCGCTACCGATCAGGCGAATCATTCGCCGCTCGCCCGCCTGCCTGTGATTCTGCTTCAGGTCCGCGACAAGGCCGCCCAGCAACTGCGCCACGGTTTGCAGGAGTTGTTCGATAATGCCGACGACACCCTGTTCGAAATGGCCGACCGAGCGCGCAACGATGTCGAGCAGAACATCTTTTTCGAAGCCATGCGCGACCTGCGCCTCAAGCGCAAAAACATCGAACGGGGTTTTCTCGAGCAATTCTTCGAAGCCTTTGTCGCGCTGATTCAATACGAAGTCGTGCAACCCACATTGTCCGGCACGCTGATATTCGAGGATTCGGCACCGCGTACCGATGACATGGAGCGCAGCGTGGCGGTCGAGACCATGGTCGGGCGGGTGCTCAAGCGTGATGGTTTTGCCCTCGATCAACTGACCGCGCGGCTCAACGTGTTGCTGGGCAAGGATTTCGATAACCAACACAATCCGCTCGGCCCGGCGATGCTCTGCGAGTTCTTTCTGCAGGCCGGACGTAACCTGGGCGTGGAGATCAAGGTCAAGCTGATCCTGCTCAAACTGTTCGAACGCTACGTGCTGGCCGATACCGAGCAGTTGTATGCCGAAGCCAATCAATTGCTGGTCGCCACCGGCGTGTTGCCTGAGTTGAAACCGGCCCCCGCACGCCGCGCAATCGAGCGTGCGGCAGCAAGCATCAGCAGCGAAGAGAGTGACGAACCCGCGCCCGCCGACGAAGGCGTGCAGGAAGTCTTCGCCGCGTTGCAGGAACTGCTGCTGCACGTGCGCGGCAGTGTCGCGCCGACCCTGGAGCCGAGTGCGGCGGCGCAACCGATCAGCACCCGCGATCTACTGCGCCTGCTTTCACACTTGCAGCAATACGTCCCGGCACTGGCGGCGCAGGACGATTTCGATCTGCGCAATCAGCTTGAGCAGCTGCTGACGCGGGTCAGCGTGAGGAGCGGCAAATCACGCATTGTCGACGGCGCGGATGAAGACGTGATCAACCTGATCGCCATGGTCTTCGATTGCATCCTCGAAGACCGTAACCTGCCGGATTCGCTCAAGGCGTTGATCGCGCGTTTGCAGATTCCGATGCTCAAGGTGGCAGTACTCGACAAGAGCTTCTTCAGCCGCAGCAGCCACCCGGCGCGGCGCCTGCTCAATGAAATCGCCGATGCCGCCATGGGTTGGGGCGATTGCAATGGCGAGGCGCGTGACAGCCTGTATCTGCGCATTGAACAAGTGGTGCAGCGCCTGTTGAGTGATTTCGTCGACGACCCGGCAATTTTCTCCGAGTTGCTCGCCGATTTCCTGGCGTTCACCAGTGATGAGCGGCGGCGCAGCGAATTGCTCGAACAGCGTTTGCGCGATGCCGAGGAAGGACGGGCGAAAACCGAACTGGCTCGGCAGCGAGTCGAGCATGTGCTGAACCAGGCGTTGCTGGGTAAAGTCCTGCCGCCGTCGGTGGTGACCTTTGTGCGTGATGCGTGGAGCAAAGTGTTGCTGCTGACTTGCCTCAAACATGGCGACCACTGCGCTGAGTGGCAGGCCGATGTGCAGACCATGGAGCAATTGATCTGGAGCGTGCAGCGTCACGACGAGGCGGACGCCGGTCTGCAGTTGCTGGCGCTGGTGCCAGGGTTGCTCAAATCATTGCGTGATGGCCTGAGCAGTTCGGCGTTTGATCCGTTCGCCACCAGCGAATTTTTCAGCGAGCTGGAAGCCCTGCATGTGCGGGTGCTTGAACCGCTCACCGAGCAGCCGCCGGCCGATGCGCCGGCGTTGGTAGAGGTGTCGCAGCACATCACCCTGCGTAGCGCCGACGAGGGCGCGATCGGCGTGAATGCCAGCGGCCTGGCGCATGACGACCCGGGGCTGCGTCAGTTGGAACAACTGCGCCTGGGCAGTTGGGTGGCGTTCCAGGAAGACGATGAGCACAGCCTGCGCTGCAAGCTCGCAGCGATCATCGAAGCCACCGGCAAATACGTGTTTGTCGACCGCACCGGGATGAAGGTGCTGGAGCGCAGCCGCGTCGAGCTGGCCCTTGAGTTCCGCCGTGGCGCGGTGCGGGCGCTGGATGACACCTTGCTGTTCGATCGGGCGCTGGAATCGGTGCTCGGCAATCTGCGGCGACTCAATCGCGGCAAGTGATCGCGCGCCGGGGGCCGATCACGGCATACTGGGCGCCAACACAGTCGGCGTTGAAGGAATCGGTATGCAGTTGGATCCCGCTAGCGGGTGGTGTCACGGGGTACAGGTCTGCCCATCGCCCAACTTCAATGAACGCCCTGCGGGCGAAATCTCCTTGTTGGTGATCCACAACATCAGCCTGCCGCCGGCGCAGTTCGCCACCGGCAAGGTGCAGGAATTTTTCCAGAATCGTCTGGATGTCACTGAACATCCCTATTTTGCAGGGATTGCCGACCTGCGCGTCTCGGCGCATTTTCTGATCGAACGTGACGGCAGCGTCACCCAGTTTGTCTCCTGTCTTGAGCGGGCGTGGCATGCGGGCGTGTCGATGTTCGAAGGCCGGGAAACCTGTAACGATTTTTCCGTGGGCATCGAGCTCGAAGGCACCGATGATCTGCCCTTTACCGATGCGCAGTATCAGGCGCTGATCACGTTGACGCGTCAGCTGCAAACAGCATTTCCGGCCATCACCGGCGCCCGTATCTGCGGGCACAGCGACATCGCACCCGGGCGCAAGACCGATCCTGGCCCGGCATTTGACTGGGCGCGTTACCGCGCAGCCCTGGCACAAGAGGAAGGACAATGAGTTTTCTGGTGTTACTGCTGGCGGTCTGGATCGAGAAATTCTCGGCCCTGCGCCATCGGGTTCAACGCGATGGCGGATGGATCCGCGAACTGCACAAACTCGAAACCAGCGCGCGCCTGGCCCAGCGACCATGGCTGGTGCTGACGATTCTGGTGTTGCTGCCGGTGGCGCTGCTTGCCTTGTTGCTGGTGGTACTGGAACCCGTCGCTTACGGCTTGCTGGCGCTGCCGGTGCATTTGCTGGTGGTGATTTATGCGCTGGGGCGCGGTGATCTGCTCGGCGGTCTCGGGCCGTTTCGTGATGCATGGCGTCGCGAAGACCTCCAAGCCGCCGCGCATGTGGCCAAGCGTGATCTGGATATCTGTGCCGACAGTGGTGAGCAATTGCTGGATCGGGTCCAAGGGCACCTGTTGTGGCAGGCCTATCAAAGTTTCTTCGCGGTGATCTTCTGGTACTTCGTGCTCGGTCCGGTCGCGGCGCTGGCTTATCGCTTGCTCGCATTGGCGGAAGAACACAGCCAGAACCCGGCGCTCGCCGAACGTGCCGGACAGTTACGTCACGCCTTTGACTGGTTGCCGGTGCGCTTGCTCGCCGCCAGTCTGGCTCTGGTCGGCAATTTCGTCGCGGTCAGCCGGGTGATGTTGCATGAGCTGCTGAACTGGAACATCAGCGCCGCGCAGCTGATCAACAAGGTCGGGCTGGTAGCGGGTGAGATCCCGCCGCCGGTAGTCGGCCCTGAAGGCATCAACACCCTCGACTGCCTGTGGGAACTGCTGCTGCGTGCGGCGGTGCTGTGGTATGCCGGGTTTGCCTTGTGGACAGTTTTGATTCACTGATACTCGCCCGTGAAATTCATTGTGGTGAGGGGATTTATCCCCGATGGGGCGCGCAGCGGCCCCACTTAATGGGGCTGCTGCGCAGCCCATCGGGGATAAATCCCCTCGCCACAGGTCAGTGACCGGCGCAGCGTAGTCGTTAACCTTAAGTTACAAAACCTCTCCCCGATTTGAGCTATACAGAGACAGCGCCCGATAGTGGCTATCTGCTCTCGCCCCGCGCCTGCCAATAAAAACAAGAAAAACCAAGGGAGACTTCCAGTGAAGAGCTTGCTCTATCCCGCCGTCTCGCTGATGAACCGTCTGAGCTTCGGCATGAAGTTCAGCCTGATCAGCGTGCTGTTCCTGGTACCGATGCTGGTGACCAATTTCTATCTGGTGCGCGATTCCTATCGCGAGTTCCAGGGCACCCGGATCGAATTGCAGAGCCTCGATCTGCTGGGCAGCAGCCTGAGCCTGCGCCGGGACCTGGAGACGCTGAACAATCTGGTGCAGATCAACGTCACCCTCGGTCAGTCCGGCAAAGCCGACAACCTCGAAGCGCAGATCAGCAGCCTGGAGCAAACCGTGCTGGCGCGCCTGCAAGGTTTGCAGGCGATGACCGACGATCCCGAACAGATCAAACTGTTCGACGGCAAACGCGATGAAATGGTCAGCGCGTTCAAGGCCCAACAGGCGGAAAGCTCCCTGCAAAGCAAAAGCGCGATGATCGGCAAACTGCTCGGCAATGCGCAGATCTTCAGCCAGATCGTCACCAGTCAGGCCGGTCTGAGCCGCGACAACCAGGGTGATATCCGCCAGCTCAGCGAATTGCTCACCAGCATTACCTCGGGCGTGACCCAGACTCTCGGCGAAGGTCGGGCCATCGGTTCGTATTCGTTGGGACAGGGCTTTCTCAACAGTTCGTCGAGTAGCCGTTTCGACGAGTTGCTGGCGCAGATCGAAAAGCTCCAGGCCGAGTACGCGCTGAAACTGCAGGACGCCCTCGACTCCAGCCAGGCCGCGCGCGCCAGTCTCAGCGCGCCGGCCGACAGCAGCAAGGCTTCGCTCAAACAGGCCAGTGAACTGTTTGAGGCGAAAGTCGTGGTGGCCGAGACCCTCGATACCCCGTGGCGGGCGTTCTACGATCAGGTCACCGGGCTGATGGCGCAGACCTACCAGCTCAATGACGCGACCCTGAAATTCCTCGATACCCAACTGCAGCAGCGCCTGGCGCAAAACCGCACGCACATGGTGTTGCAGGCGGTGGCGCTGGCGGTGGTGTTCGTGCTGATTTTCTATCTCTACGGCGGGTTCTACGCCTCGACTCGCACCACGCTCAAGCGCCTGGGCGTGATGATGGACAAGGTCGCGGCCGGTGACATGACGGTCAATTTCAAGGCCAACAGTCGCGATGAACTCGGCGAGCTGGGTGAGGTGTTCAACGGCACCGTGAGGAAAATCCACGACCTGATCGAACGAGTCGGGCAGACCGTGGCTGAGGTCGAGCGCCAGGCCGGGCAGGTGGAAACTGTCTCGGCGCAAAGCAATCAGGCGGTGGCCGGGCAGCGCACGCAGATCGAGCAAGTGGCGACCGCGATGAACCAGATGTCGGCGACCTCGCTGGAAGTTGCACGCAGCGCAGCGGCAGCGGTGAGCAGCGCGCACAGCGTCAACGATGAAACCGTCAACGGTCGCACACTGGTGGAGTCGCAGCAGGGCAGCATTGCCGCGCTGGCCAGCGAGATCGATCAATCGGTGCTGGTGATCAACCAGTTGGCCAGCGACAGCCAGTCGATCAGCCGCGTGCTGGAAGTGATCAAGAGCATTGCCGAACAGACCAACTTGCTGGCGCTCAACGCCGCCATCGAAGCAGCCCGGGCCGGCGAGCAGGGCCGGGGATTTGCGGTGGTGGCGGACGAAGTGCGTACGTTGGCCAAGCGCACCCAGCAATCGACCGAAGAAATCGAGCAGATGATCGCCAGACTGCATGGCGGCGTGGGCGCTGCGGTGAAGGCCATGGGCATTAGCCATCAGATGGCCAACGGCACGGTCGGGCAGTCGGAAAAGGTCCAGCAGGCGCTGGAAAACATCCTCGGCGCGGTAGGCATGATCGTCGACCAGAACCAGCAGATCGCTGCCGCCGTGGAGCAACAGACTGCGGTGGCCCATGACATCGACCAGAACATCGTCGAGATCAATCGCGCTGGCGAGCGCACGGCCCAAGGGGCGCACCAGACGGAGGAAGCCAGCCGAGCGTTGTCAGCGCAGGTGGTGGAACTGAAACAGCTGATCAGCGCGTTCCGCGTCTGATCGAGCGCGAATGCTGTAGGAGTGAGCGTGCTCGCGATAACGGTGTGTCAGTCAACTCAATGGTTGGCTGATACACCGTTATCGCGAGCAGGCTCACTCCTACAAGGGCGGTAATGTCAGAACATTTTGTAATGCATTGATACTTACGCTTGTAAGCCAATTCCTGTTTTCTTCCGGCGGCTGGCTTTTCGTCATTAATGAGCCAGTATCCGAGTTCCGCTGATTGCGTCGAGGAGGCCGCTCATGTCCGTTGCAACCCTGGGAGTCCAGGGCCGTTGTGCTCATTGCCAGACCCTACAGGTACTCAAACCCTGGCAACTCAACGCCATCGCAATCAATGAACCGTTCACTTGCGCGCACTGCCAGAACGCTGTGGAGCTGCGCTGCCCCAAACAGATCAAACGCTTCAAGTCCCTCGATTCGCTGGGATTGCTGCGCTTCAGCGCCTCGGTAACCGTGTGCACTGCGCTGCTGGTGGCGTTGGTCATGGAATGGATCGGGCTGCTCAGCGTGACTGAACAGTTGAATGCGTCGTTGATCGTGATTTTTATCTACTTCGCACTGGCACGCTTTGTCCGTCAACGTCAGCACATGACCTTGATTCTCGAAGCGGCCAAGGTCCACGGCGACTGATTACCAACCGAACACTTCGCAGCTGTTGGCGGTGCTGGCGGCGGCCAATTGTTCCGGGCTGATCTTCATCAGTTCGGCGAGCGCCGCACAGATCGCCGGCAAGTGCGCCGGTGTATTGCGTACTCCGGGAAACATCGCCGGCGCCATGTCCGGAGAGTCGGTCTCCAGCACGATCGAATCCAGCGGCAGATCCGCCAGTACCCGATGCATGCGCAACGCCTGCGGCCAGGTTGGCGCGCCGCCCAGACCCAGTTTGAAACCGAGCTTGATGTATTCGCGTGCTTCTTCGCGGCTGCCGGCGAACGCGTGGATGATGCCCGCGCGCTTGAGCTTAAAGCGCTTGAGCGTGGCGATCACCGCGGCGTGGCTGCGGCGCACGTGGATCAGCGCCGGCAGTTCGAAATCTGCCGCCAGTTGCAGCTGCGCGTCGAACAGCGCCTGCTGGCGTTCGCGGTCGAGGGTTTCGATGAAGTAATCCAGGCCGATCTCGCCCACCGCACACAGTTGCCGATGGCCGCGTAGCCGCGTCAGCCAGTCGCCGAGTGCGCGTAGATCTTCGGGTTGATGCTGATCGAGGTACACCGGATGCAGGCCGAATGCCGCGTACAGGTCGGCATCGCTCTGCACCAGCTCCCACACCCGTTGCCAATTGCCCTGATAAACCCCCAGCACCACCATCCGCCGCACCCCGAGGGCGCGGCTTTCGGCGAGCAACGCCGAGCGATCGGCGTCGAAGTCGGGGAAGTCGAGGTGGGTGTGGCTGTCGATCAGCTCCACGATTCAGTCCCGATGAATACGCTGCTTGAAGGTCCGCGCGATGGCCTGCACGCCAGGCTTGTATTGCGATTGCTCGACGGCGGCCAGCGCCAGTTCCAGCGCCTTGTCGGCGATCAACTGGTGCTGCTGGGCCATGGCGTTGACCGGCAGCGGCAGGAAGTCGAGCAACTGCGTGTCACCGAAGGTGCCCAGACGCAGCGGGCGGGATTTGAGCGGGAAGTCATGCAGCGCATCGAACACGCCCTGCAACAGCACGTAGGACGTGGTCACCAGCGCATCCGGCAAATGCCCCAGACGTTGCAGGAGTTCTTCCATCAATTGCTTGCCGCATTCGCGGCTGAAGGACTCGGCGTGCTCGATCAGCACTTCGCCTTTGAAGTCGACCAGCGCCTGCTTGAAGCCCGCCGCACGTTCCTGACTGATGCTCAGCTCCGGACGCGCGCCGAGCAGCACGATCTGTTTCGGCTGCGGATCGAGCAGGCTCTGGGTCAGGTGCAGGCTGGCTTCGCGGTCGTCACTGATCACCGAGCAGAAGTGCTCGGGCTCCATGACCCGGTCGATGGCGATGATCGGCAGGCCCTTGGCCTGCAACTGGCGGTAGCTGTCGTCACCGGCCGGCAGGCAACTGGCGACGATCAGCGCATCGCAGCGGCGCGCCTTGAACAGTTGCAGCAACTGGCGCTCGCTGTCCGGCGCATCGTCGGAGCTGGCAATCAGCAACTGATAGCCACGCGCCCGCGCGCCTTGCTCCAGCAGTTTGGCGATCCGCGCGTAACTGGGGTTTTCCAGGTCCGGCAGAATAAAACCCAACGTGCGGGTGTGCCGACTGCGCAAACCGGCCGCTTGCGGGTTGGGGGTGAAGCCGTGCTGTTCGACGACCGCACGCACCCGCTCGACCGTGGCGTTGCTGATGCGTTGCTGTTCGGCCTTGCCGTTGATGACGTAGCTGGCGGTGGTCACGGACACTCCGGCCAACCGCGCGATATCACTGAGTTTCAACCCGGGATTTCCTTGTTTTTTCGAGCTTGCCGCCACATTTTCGCCAATCCTACCCGATTCGGGCAGACGACTATTGTCGCAGCGCATCCGACAAGTTGGACTTCAAGGATGAGACATTATCGAGTAACGTGCCGATCAATCTAGATTAAACGTTTCAGCAAGCGTATTTTCTACGTTTTAGACGCCTTTGGCCGGTTCTGCCGTGAAACCGCCAAAACTGCCGCTGAAAAGCAGGCTGACCAGCGCCTAAGCTGTGACCATTCAAAACAATATCCTGGCGCATCCATGTGCCAAAAAGGAGATCGCATGCTCGAGCTCACTATAGAGCAGATATCCATGGGCCAATCGGCCGTGGATAAACCCGCCGCCCTGCAATTGCTTGCCCATCATCTGGTGGCCGATGGCCTGGTCGCCGATGGCTACCTCGCTGGATTGCAGGCCCGGGAAGCCCAGGGCTCGACCTTTCTCGGCCAGGGTATCGCCATCCCCCACGGCACCCCGGAGACCCGCGATCAGGTATTCGCCACCGGCGTGCGGCTGATGCAGTTTCCCGAGGGCGTGGATTGGGGCGATGGCCAGATCGTTTACCTGGCGATCGGCATCGCCGCCAAATCCGACGAACACCTGCGTCTGCTGCAACTGCTGACCCGCGCCCTCGGCGAGACCGATCTGGGTCAGGCCCTGCGTCGCGCCAGCTCGCCGGAAGCGCTGCTGAAACTGCTGCAAGGCGCGCCACAGGAACTGGCGCTGGATGCGCAGATGATCGGCCTCGGCGTGTCGGCTGACGATTTCGAAGAACTGGTCTGGCGTGGCGCGCGTCTGCTGCGGCAGGCCGATTGCGTGAGCAACGGGTTTGCCGGCGTGTTGCAGCAAGTCGAGGCGCTGCCGCTGGGCGATGGCCTGTGGTGGCTGCACAGCGAGCAAACCGTGAAGCGCCCGGGCCTGGCGTTCGTCACCCCGGACAAACCGATGCGTTACCTCGGCCAGCCGCTCAGCGGTCTGTTCTGTCTGGCCAGTCTGGGTGAGGCGCATCAGGCGCTGCTCGAACGCCTGTGTGCGCTGCTCATCGAAGGGCGCGGCCATGAACTGGGCCGCGCCACCAGCAGCCGCAAAGTCCTCGAAGTGCTCGGCGGCGAACTGCCGGCCGATTGGCCGAGCGCGCGTATTGCCCTGGCCAACGCCCACGGTTTGCATGCACGTCCGGCGAAGATCCTTGCGCAACTGGCGAAGAGTTTCGACGGTGAAATCCGTGTGCGCATCGTCGACAGCGCGGACAGTGCCGTGTCGGTAAAAAGCCTGAGCAAATTGCTGAGCCTCGGCGCCCGTCGTGGTCAGGTGCTGGAGTTGATCGCTGAACCGAGCATCGCCGCCGATGCCCTTCCGGCGCTGCTGGCCGCTATCGAAGAAGGCCTTGGTGAAGAAGTCGAACCGCTGCCGGCCGTGAGCCAGCAACGCGAAGCCATCGCCGATATCGCCGAAGTGCTGATCGCCCCGGCGTCCGGCGCGCAGTTGCAGGCGATCCCGGCGGCACCGGGCATCGCCATTGGCCCAGCGCACATTCAGGTGCAGCAGGCTATCGATTACCCGTTGCGCGGCGAGTCCGCCGCCATCGAGCGCGAGCGCCTCAAGCAAGCGCTGAGCGATGTGCGCCGTGACATTCAGGGTCTGATCGAACGCAGCAAGGCCAAGGCGATTCGCGAGATTTTTATCACCCACCAGGAAATGCTCGACGACCCGGAACTGACCGACGAAGTCGACACCCGTCTCAAGCAAGGCGAGAGCGCCGAAGCGGCGTGGATGGCGGTGATTGAAGCAGCGGCCAAACAACAGGAATCGCTGCAGGACGCGTTGCTCGCTGAGCGGGCGGCGGATCTGCGTGATATCGGTCGCCGGGTACTGGCGCAACTCTGTGGTGTGCAGACTCCGAATGAGCCTGAACAACCGTACATTCTGGTGATGGACGAGGTCGGTCCGTCGGACGTCGCACGGCTCGATCCGGCGCGGGTAGCGGGGATTCTCACCGCGCGCGGCGGCGCCACCGCGCACAGTGCAATCGTCGCCCGTGCTCTCGGGATTCCTGCGCTGGTCGGAGCTGGCGCTGCGGTGTTGCTGCTGGAACCGGGCACGCCGTTGCTGCTCGACGGCCAGCGCGGTCGCCTGCACGTCGACGCCGATGCCGCGACCCTGCAACGTGCCGCCGAAGAACGCGACACCCGCGAGCAGCGTCTCAAGGCTGCCGCCGAACAACGCCATCAACCGGCGCACACCACTGACGGTCACGCCGTGGAAGTGTTCGCCAACATCGGTGAAAGCGCCGGCGTTACCGCTGCGGTCGAGCAGGGCGCCGAAGGTATTGGCCTGCTGCGCACCGAACTGATTTTCATGGCCCACCCGCAGGCGCCGGACGAAGCCACTCAGGAAGCCGAATACCGCCGCGTTCTCGACGGCCTCGCCGGGCGACCGCTGGTGGTGCGCACCCTTGATGTCGGCGGCGACAAACCGCTGCCATATTGGCCGATCGCCAAGGAGGAAAACCCGTTCCTCGGCGTGCGCGGCATTCGCCTGACCTTGCAGCGTCCACAGGTCATGGAAGCGCAATTGCGCGCCTTGCTGCGTTCGGCGGATAACCGGCCGCTGCGGATCATGTTCCCGATGGTCGGCAGCGTCGAAGAATGGCGTCAGGCCCGCGACATGACCGAGCGCTTGCGCCTGGAAATCCCGGTCGCTGATCTGCAACTGGGGATCATGATCGAAGTACCGTCAGCGGCCTTGCTGGCGCCGGTATTGGCCAAGGAAGTCGACTTCTTCAGCGTCGGTACCAACGACCTGACGCAATACACCCTGGCCATCGACCGTGGTCACCCGACACTCTCGGCCCAGGCTGACGGCCTGCACCCGGCGGTGCTGCAACTGATCGACATCACCGTGCGCGCCGCACATACCCATGGCAAATGGGTCGGCGTGTGCGGCGAGCTGGCGGCGGATCCGCTGGCGGTGCCGGTGCTGGTCGGCCTCGGTGTCGATGAGCTGAGCGTGTCCGGTCGCAGCATCGCCGAGGTCAAGGCGCGCATCCGCGAACTCAGCCTGACCCAGGCGCAAACCCTTGCTCAACAAGCCCTCACCGTGGGCAGCGCGAACGAAGTGCGTGCATTAGTGGAGGCCCTGTAATGGCCAAGATTCTCACCCTGACCCTCAACCCGGCGCTGGACCTCACGGTCGAGCTGCCACGCCTGGAGGCCGGTCAGGTCAACCGCAGCGACGAGATGCACACCCACGCCGCCGGCAAAGGCGTGAACGTCGCCCAGGTACTCGCAGACCTCGGGCATCAACTGACGGTCAGCGGCTTTCTCGGCGAAGACAATCTGCAAGCCTTCGAGACTTTGTTCGCCAAGCGCGGCTTTGTCGATGCGTTCATTCGCGTGCCGGGGGAGACGCGCAGCAACATCAAGGTCGCCGAGCACGACGGGCGCATCACCGACATCAACGGCCCGGGGCCGGTGGTCGACGCGACGGCGCAGCAGGCGTTGCTTGAGCGTCTGCTGCAGATCGCTCCGGGGCATGACGCGGTGGTGGTCGCCGGCAGTCTGCCGCGTGGCGTCAGCGCGCAGTGGTTGCGTGAGTTGATCGAACGCCTGAACGGTCTCGGCCTGAAAGTCGCCCTCGACAGCAGTGGCGAAGCTTTGCGCGCGGCCATTGAAGGGCGTCCGTGGCTGATCAAGCCGAATACTGAAGAACTCGCCGATGCGCTCGATTGCGATGTGGTTTCGCACGCCGCCGAAGCTCAGGCTGCGGCGTGCCTGCACGCCAAGGGTATCGAGCACGTGGTGATCTCCCATGGCGCCGACGGTGTGAACTGGTTCAGCGTCGGCTCGGCGCTGCATGCCACGCCGCCGAAGGTGACTGTTGCCAGCACGGTAGGGGCCGGTGACTCGTTGCTGGCCGGCATGCTCCACGGTCTGCTCAGTGCCGATACGCCCGAGCAGACCCTGCGCACGGCCACGGCGATTGCCGCGATGGCGGTGACGCAGATCGGTTTCGGCATCAACGATGCGGCGCAACTGGCGCAGCTCGAACAGGGCGTACGCGTGCGTCCCCTGACAGAACGATAAGAGGGTTTGTCATGAAATTAGCCATTGTCACGGCCTGCCCGAACGGCATGGTCACCAGTGTGCTGTGCGCCCGTCTGCTGGACGCGGCGGCCCAGCGTCAGGGCTGGAGCACCAGCGTTGAAGTGGTCGATGCGGCGCACCCGGAACGCGAATTGTCGGCCGCCACCATTGAGGCGGCGGAGTGGGTGTTGCTGGTCGCCACCGGTGATGTCGACATGCGCCGTTTCGTCGGCAAGCGCGTGTTCCGCATCGCCCCGGCGCAAGCGCTGCAGGATGTCGAAGCGGTGCTGCGCCGTGGTGCGCAAGAGGCCGAAGTTTACCTCGCCAGCGAAGCCGTCCCGGTTGCCGCTGCGCCACGTGCGCCACGCATCGTCGCCATCACTGCGTGCCCGACGGGTGTTGCCCACACCTTCATGGCGGCCGAGGCGTTGCAGCAGACGGCCAAGCGTCTGGGCTATGAACTGCACGTCGAAACCCAAGGCTCGGTCGGCGCGAAAACCCCGCTCAGCGCAACGGCGATTGCCGAGGCTGACGTGGTGTTGCTGGCGGCCGACATCGAAGTCGCCACCGAGCGTTTCGCCGGCAAGAAGATCTACCGCTGCGGCACCGGCATTGCGCTCAAGCAATCCGAAGCCACACTGAAAAAAGCCCTCGCCGAAGCTCAGGTGGAAAGCGCTGCGAGCGACGGCAAGGCGCCGGCCAAGCAAGAGAAAACCGGCGTTTACAAACACCTGCTGACCGGTGTTTCGTTCATGCTGCCGATGGTGGTGGCCGGGGGGCTGATGATCGCCTTGTCGTTCGTCTTCGGCATCACCGCGTTCAAGGAAGAAGGCACGCTGGCGGCAGCGCTGATGCAGATCGGCGGCGAGACCGCGTTCAAGCTGATGGTGCCGCTGCTCGCCGGTTACATCGCCTACTCGATCGCCGACCGTCCGGGCCTGGCGCCGGGGATGATTGGTGGTTTGCTCGCCAGCACGCTGGGGGCAGGGTTTATCGGCGGGATCGTCGCCGGGTTTATCGCCGGTTATGCGGCCAAGGCCATCAGTCGCTATGTTGCCTTGCCGCAGAGTCTTGAAGCGCTGAAACCGATTCTGATCATCCCGTTGTTCGCCAGCCTGTTCACCGGGCTGGTGATGATCTACGTGGTCGGTAAACCGGTCGCCGGGATGCTCGCGGCGCTGACGCATTTTCTCGACAGCATGGGCACCACCAACGCGATTCTGCTCGGCGTGTTGCTCGGCGGCATGATGTGTGTCGACCTCGGCGGGCCGATCAACAAAGCCGCGTATGCGTTTTCGGTGGGGCTGCTGGCTTCGCAGAGTTATGCACCGATGGCCGCGACCATGGCTGCCGGCATGGTTCCGCCAATCGGGCTGGGCATTGCCACTTTCATTGCTCGCCGCAAGTTTGCCCAGACCGAGCGCGAGGCCGGTAAAGCGGCGCTGGTGCTGGGGCTGTGCTTCATCTCCGAAGGGGCGATTCCGTTTGCCGCGAAAGACCCGCTGCGGGTGATTCCGGCGAGCATCGCCGGTGGTGCATTGACCGGCGCGTTGTCGATGTACTTCGGCTGCAAACTGATGGCACCGCACGGTGGCTTGTTTGTGCTGGCGATCCCGAATGCGATCAATCATGCGTTGCTGTATCTGCTGGCGATTGTTGCGGGGAGTCTGTTGACTGCTGTTGTCTATGCGACGGTCAAGCGTCCGGAAGCTGTTGAGTTGGCGCTGGAACCCGCCAAAGCCTGACACTGCAATACCCCTGTGGGAGCGGGCTTGCTCGCGAAGGCGTCATGTCAGTCGATATTTCTTAAACTGACACACCGCTTTCGCGAGCAAGCCCGCTCCCACAGGGGGGATGTGTTGTCATGCCGGATTCATCATCCCGTGCTTAAGTTTTCCTTTTTCCAGGGAGAACAGCATGAGCGATTTCAATCCGGGGCGCCGACGGGTGATGCAGGTGGTCGGTGCCGGGCTGCTGATGCCGGGGCTGGCGCCGGCGGTGATCGCGTCGGTCAAGGATCGGCCGCAACTCACCGACGGCGTGCAGTCCGGCGACCTGCAAGGCGACCGCGCGATGATCTGGAGCCGCAGCGACCGTCCGGCGCGGATGGTGGTCGAGTGGGACACCCGCAGTCAGTTTCGTCACCCGCGCCGGGTAGTCTCGCCACTGGCCGATGCGCGTACCGACTTCACCGCCCGCGTCGAACTCACCGGGCTGCCCGCCGATCAGGCGATTTTCTATCGGGTGTATTTCAAGGACGCGCAATCTGGAGTCGCCAGCGAACCGTGGCTCGGCCATTTGCGCAGCGCTCCGAAAGCGCGGCGCAACATCCGCTTCGTCTGGAGCGGCGACACCGTCGGCCAGGGCTTCGGCATCAACCCGGACATCGGCGGCATGCGCATCTACGAATCCATGCGCCTGCGCCTGCCGGACTTCTTCATCCACAGCGGCGACACCATCTACGCCGACGGCCCGGTACCGGCGCAACTGACCACCGAGGGTGGGCGGATCTGGCGCAACCTCACCACTGAGGCCAAGAGCAAAGTCGCGCAGACCCTTGACGATTATCGCGGCAACTACCGCTACAACCTGATGGACGAAAACATCCGCCGCTTCAACGCCGAAGTACCGCAGATCTGGCAGTGGGACGACCACGAAGTGGTCAACAACTGGTCGCCGGGCAAGCAGCTCGACGAGCGTTATCAGGAAAAAGATATCCACACCCTGGTCGGCCGCGCGCGCAAGGCCTGGCTGGAATATTCGCCGATGCGACTGCAAGCGGCCGATGGCGGCGGACGGATTTATCGCAAGCTCGGTTACGGGCCGATGCTCGATGTGTTCGTGCTCGACATGCGCAGTTATCGCGGCGCCAACGACGATAACCTCGGCGCGGCCAAACCGTTCCTCGGGCGTGAGCAACTGGACTGGCTCAAGCGTGGCTTGAAGCACTCCAAGGCGCAGTGGAAGGTGATCGCCGCCGACATGCCGATCGGCCTCGGCGTGCCCGACGGTGAAGTCAGCCCGGGCGTGGCGCGCTGGGAGGCCGTGGCCAACGGTGATCCCGGCCCGGCGCAGGGGCGTGAGCTGGAAGTCGCCGAGTTGCTGGGTTTCCTGCGGGCGCAACAGGTACGCAATTTCGTGTTCCTGACCGCGGACGTGCATTACTGCGCAGCGCATCACTACCACCCGGACCGCGCGGCGTTTCAGGATTTCGAACCGTTCTGGGAATTTGTCGCCGGGCCGCTGAATGCCGGGAGTTTCGGGCCTAATCCGCTGGACAAGACCTTCGGCCCGGAAGTGGTGTTCCAGAAGGCTCCGCCCACGCAGAATGCTTCACCTTTTGCCGGGTTTCAGTTCTTTGGCGAGGTGAACATCGAAGGGCAGAGCGGGGAGATGAGCGTGGTGTTGCGGGATTTGAATGGGGTAGCGGTTTTCGAGCAGAAATTGCAGCCAGTTTGAAGATCAAAAACAACCCTCACCCCGGCCCTCCCGAAATGTCGAACCGCTTGGAGGGTGAGGGTGTTTTTCGATTCGCGGCAATTCTTGTGATTTGCTCCAGTACATCATCCATCTGCTGCATTACTTCGAGATTACTGAATCGCACAACTTCAATGCCCTGACGTTCCAGGAAAAGCGTCCGACGTTGATCGTGGATCAAGCCCGCTATTTCATAGTGTTGACCCCCATCCAGCTCAATCGCCAGTTTCAGCTCTACGCAGTAAAAATCCAGGACATAGGGCGGACATGGAAACTGCCTGCGGAATTTCAGATTGGCGACTTGGCGTGAACGAAGTTTTTGCCAGAGTAATTGTTCGCAATCGGTTTGGCTGCTGCGTAACTGGCGGGCGAACTGAGCGAGAGTGAGGCGATTTTGCATGCTTCACGATCCTTGTGAAGTGGCTGGAAATCTCACTGTAGACGAGGACCCTCACCCCAGCCCTCTCCCGGAGGGAGAGGGAGCCTACGGAGTTGTATCGAGTTGTACATCGACCTGAAAGACCGAGTCGATTATGGATTCGGTGAATCACCTTCATAGCGGCGTAATTCGGCATCCCCAATCAGCCCCCCTCTTTTTCGGGGAGAGGGAGCCTACGGAGTTGTATCGAGTTGTACATCGACCTGAAAGACCGAGTCGATTACGGATTCGGTACATCACCTTCAGGTCGGCGTATTTATCCGGCATCCCCCAATCAGTCCCCTCTCCCTCCGGGAGAGGGTTAGGGTGAGGGGCTCTTTGGCTGAGTCAGTACACGTCGCGGCGATAGCGGCCCTGTTCGATCAGACGTTCGACTTCGGTGGTACCGAGGATGTCGTTGAGTGCCTGATCGACGCCGGCGGCCATGCCCTGCAGGCTGCCGCAGATGTAGATCACCGCACCGTCAGCCAGCCATTTCTTCAGTTCGTCAGCGGATTCGCGCAGACGATCCTGCACGTAAATCTTTTGCGCCTGATCCCGCGAAAACGCCAGGTCCAGCCGCGCCAGATCACCATTGATCAACCACTCTTCCAGCTCCGCCCGGCAGAGGAAATCGTGCTGACGATTGCGCTCGCCGAACAGCAGCCAGTGACGCTGCTGACCGTCGGCGATGCGTGCTTTGAGCAGGCTGCGCAGCCCGGCGAGGCCGGTGCCGTTGCCCAGCAGAATCATCGGCACCTCTTCGTTCGGCAAATGGAAGCCACTGTTGCGTCGCACACGCAGGCTGATGCTGCCGCCCACGGGCGCATGCTCGGTCAGCCAGCCGGAGCCGATGCCCAGGCTGCCGTCGCTGTGTTGTTCCTGACGCACGATCAGCTCCAGCACACCGTCGGCGGCAATCGAGGCGATCGAGTATTCGCGCATGGCCAGCGGCACCATCGCATCCACCAGCGCTTGTGCATGCAGGCCGACCAGATGCGCGCGATGCTCGGGCAACTGGCGGCTGGCGAGGGCGATTTCCAGTGGCTCTTCGAGGCCGTTGATCTTCACCGTGGTTTCGCCACGAATGCCGAGGCCGTCGAGGAAGTGTTCGATGGCCCACGGGCAGTTGCGCGGCAGCACTTCCACCAAGTCGCCGGCCAGCCAGCTGCTGGTGCTCGGCGCCTTCAGGCCCAGCAGGTACACCGGCGCGCCGCTGCTGTCGGGGTTCATCAGTTCGCGGCTGACCAGCGTCCAGTTGTCGTAGCTCGGCGCTTGCCAGTTGTCGACCGGCGCTTGACCGGTCAGCTGTCCGAGCTGGGTTTGCCAATGACGCAGGGCGTAGGGGTCGCCGCTGTCGACTTCGACCGGGGCGAACAGGGTCTTGCCGCCGTGCTCGCCCAGCCACTGATGCAGGCGTCGGGCGAAGCCGCAGAAATTCTGGTACTGGCGGTCGCCGAGGCCCAGCACCGCATAGTTCAGGCCGTCGAAGCTTGCAGCGTTGCTCAGCACTTTGCGCTCGAAACCGCGGGCGCTGTCCGGTGCTTCGCCGTCGCCGAAGGTGCTGACCACGAACAGAGCGTTATTCGATTCACGCAGATCCTGCGCGCTGACGTTCGCTAGCGGCTGCACCTTCACCGGCAACCCGGCGGCCTGCAATTGTCCGGCGGTCTGCCACGCCAGTTGTTCGGCAAAACCGCTCTGGCTGGCGAAACCCACCAGCCATGCCGGTGCATCAGCGGCCGGTGCCTGAAGACCTTTGCGCGCGTCCTGAATCTGCTTTTTCTTGCGTCGGCGATCCAGATACAACAGCCACCCGGTGATGAAAAACAGCGGCATGCACACCGCCGCGAGAGTGACGATGATCCGTCCGACCAGACCGAAATAGCTGCCGACGTGCAGCGCGTAAATGCTGGTCAACAGCTGCGCCTTGAAGCTCTTGTCAGCGTAGCGATCAACGCGTTTGACCACACCGGTGGCCGGGTCGAGGGTGATCTGGTTCAGCGCGCGATCATGCGGCGAGCTGTCGAGCAGGTAGAACACGGTCGCCGGTTGCCCGGCCACTGGCGGCATGCGGATGTTGTAGGCCGACAGGCCCGGGCCGGCAGCGCTGTAGATGCTGCTCCACATCGCCGCATAGTCGGCGGTCGGTGCCGGACCTTCTGGCGCCGGGCCGCGACCGCCGCGCGCGCGCTCGTTTTGCGGCGCATCGGAAAGCAGTCTGGTCAGGCCCTTGTTGTACCACTCGTACGACCACGACAACCCGGTCAACGCCAGCAGCAGGTACACCAGCAGGCACCAGGTGCCGGCCACCGAGTGCAGATCCCAGTTGAAGCTGCGGCCCTTCTTCTTCCAGTCGAGGGTCAGCCACACGCGCCAGCTGTTCCACTGTCGCGGCCAGCGCAGATACAGCCCGGAGAGGCAGAAGAACAGCAGGATCAGGGTGCAGGCGCCGGTGATGTTGCGCCCGGTGTCGCCCATGGCGAGAAAGCGGTGCAGTTGCAGCATCAGGCCGAAGAAGTCCTGACCCACGGCGTCGCCCATGAACTCGCCGGTGTATGGGTCGAAGTAGCGCATCTCGCCACGGCGTTCGCCTTTGGGCGGGGTGAAGTAGACGCGCGCGGCGTTGCCACTGTCGGTTTCGACCCAGAGCATCCCGACTTTCTTGCCGGAGTTCGCTTCGATGTGTTCCACCAGCTCGACTGGAGGCAGGACGCCAGCGACCTGTTTTTCCACCTGCAACACCGACGGGTTCAGCGCCCGCAGGATTTCGTCCTGGAACGAATAGGCGGCACCGGTAATGCCCATCAGGGCCAGCACCAGCCCGGCAGTGATGCCGAAAAACCAGTGCAACTGGAACAGGGTTTTCTTCAACACGTCGCTCGCCTTGTCCGTTCGAAAATTGTCATCACGGCGCGCATTATGCCGTGGGTTGTCGAGAGCTTCTTTGATTACGCACAAAGGCCCCGTTCAGTCGATGAACGGGGCCAAGCCTGCGGCGCATACCTTGTGGGAGCGAGCCTGCTCGCGAAGGCGTCGTGTCAGTCAGCCTCTACTTAACTGACCCACCGCTTCGCGAGCAGGCTCGCTCCCACAGTTTCCACATCGGTCAGAAGTGGAAGTTGGTGCTCAACAGCGCCGTACGGCCCGCCGCCTGGTTGGCGAAGTGGGTCGAGAAGGCTTTGTCGTAGTAGGTTTCATTGGTCAGGTTTTGCACGTTGAGTTGCAGGTCGACGTTCTTGCTCAGCTTGTAGGCGGCCATCGCGTCGTAACGTACATAGGAATCGACCATGGTGGTGTTGGCCACGCTGCCGTAAACGTCGTCGACGTAGAACGCGCCGCCACCGATGGTCAGCTTCGGCGTGACCTGATAAGTGGTCCACAGGCTGGCGCTGTTTTTCGGCGTGTTGGGCAACTCGTTACCGTTGTTGATTTTGTTGGCTGGCAGGTCACCGCCGTCCACCTGTTCGCTGTCCATGTAGGCGTAGCCGGCGAACACTTGCCACTTGTCAGTGATCTTGCCGCTGGCCGACAGCTCGATACCTTGCACGCGGGTCTTGCCGGCGTTCTCGTAGGAGGTGGTGTCGACTTGTACGCGAGCGTTTTCTTTCTCGGTGCGGAAGATGTCAGCGGTCAGCGACAGACGATCGTTCAGCAGATCCCACTTGGTGCCGATTTCGTAGTTCTTGGTGGTTTCCGGCTCCATGTCGCTCTTGAGCAGGTTGCCATTGCGATCCGGGGTGCCACCCAGCGGGTTGCCTTCCTGGCCTTCGCCGAGGGTGTTGCCCGGTGGTGTCGCGGAAGTCGCGTAGGAGGCGTAGATGCTGCCGTTCGGTGCCGGTTTGTAGACCACGCCGAACTGACCGGTGACGAATTCGCTGGTGTCATCACCTTTGGAGGTGGTGGTGCCGGCGTTGTTGTAGGTCTTGTAGTCGGTGTCGAAGTGGTCGTAACGCAGGCCCATGTTCACCAGCCACTGCTCGGACAACTCCAGGGTGTCGAACGCATACAGCGCGTAAGTGTTGGCCTTGGTGTCGGTGCCGGCGTAGTTGCGCGAGATCGCGCCGTTCCACGGATCGTTCGGATTCGGGTTCGACAGCGAGGTGCAGTTGTAGCCGCTCGATGCGCCAATCATCGACGGGGTGCAATTGGTGGTCGCAGCGCTGGTGCGCGGCGTGGTGTCAGTGTTGACGTTGTACGAGGACTTCTGGCCTTCCTCGCGGGTGTATTCGACACCGGTGGAGAAGCTGTTCTTGAAACCGGCGACGTAGAAATTGCCGAACAGATCAGTCTGGTTGGTGGTGGTCTCGGTGTTGCTGACCCGAGTGTTGGCACGGCGCCAGACGCTGCCATTGTTGACGTTGCCCTTGCTGTCGTCCGGCTGGGTCAGGATGTAATCCTGCATGCTGGTGCCGTGGCGCAGGGTGTTCTTGATGGTCAGCGAGTCGCTCAGGTCATGCTCGATGGCGAAGGTCGCGGTGTCGGTGCGGCCCTTGCGGAAGTCGCGATCCAGACCGTAGAAGTTGCTGTGATCACCACCGGCGTACGGCTTGTCCGGGTTGGACTTGGTGCGTGCTGCCGAACCACCGGCCGGGATGGTGTAAGGAATGCCCGAGTCCGGGGTGTCGTTGCTTTCCAGATGGTAGTAGTCGAGGTTGACGCGGGTGTCGGTACCCAGGCCAAACGCCAGGGACGGCGCGATACCCCAGCGATCGTAGTCGACCTTGTCGCGACCGGCGACATTGCTCTCGTGGCTCATCAGGTTCAGGCGGCCGGCAGCGGTGTCGCTGAACTGGTAGTTGCCGTCCAGGGTGTAACGCTGGGTCTGGTCGGAACCCCAGGTGAAACCACCATCAAACGAATTGCCCAGGTGCGCTTTCTTGCTCACCAGGTTGATGCTGCCGCCGGCTGCGCCACGACCGCCGATGGCGGAGTTCGGGCCTTTGCTGACTTCAATGTTTTCTACGGCGAAGATTTCGCGACTCTGCGAACCGGTGTCGCGCACGCCGTCGAGGTAGGTGTCGCCCTGGGCGTCGAAACCACGAATGAACGGACGATCGCCCTGCGGGTTGCCGCCTTCACCGGCACCGAAGGTGATACCCGGCACGGTGCGCAGCGCGTCCTGCATGTTCAGGGCGCCGGTGTCTTTCAGGACTTGTTGCGGAATGACGGTGACCGAGCGCGGCGTGTCGACCAGCGGTGCGGTGTACTTGGGCGAGGAGGCTTTTTCGACCTGGTAGGACGTCGAGTCCTGCGCTTCGCCGGTGATGGCGGTAGCGTCCAGAGCGATGGCATTGCCGGAAGCTTTGCTGTCGGTCTTTTCCGCGGCGAAGACCATGTGCCCAGCAGAGCCGGCGGTGATGGCGACACCAATGGCCGAAGCAAGCAAACGTGGTGAACTGACCGGCAATTGAACCTGTTGACGTGACATTTTTATTCCCCTCCCCAAGGATTTGAGGTCGCGGAATATAGGGTAAACAGGTATTCGTATCAATTGCGAAACATTGTTATTCGCGACGAATTTACATTCTTTACAATTTAACCTTACGGTTTTTGCCGATTCATCCGTCATGCGGGTTTTACACAGCCAATAAGAATCAATACCATTGGCATCCCTTTACCATCAGGTACGATCGCCATGCTGCTGCACATCCCCGGCCTGTTCGCCAAAGCAGAAGTGCAGCGCATCCGCGAGGCGCTGGAGCAGGCGGATTGGGCTGATGGCAAGATCACCGCCGGCTATCAGTCGGCGAAGGCCAAGCACAATCTGCAGCTCCCGGAAGGCCACCCACTGGCCAAGGAAATCGGTGCAGCGATGCTCGAGCGGCTGTGGAAAAATCCGCTGTTCATGTCGGCCGCGCTGCCGCACAAAGTATTCCCGCCGTTACTCAACTGCTACACGGCGGGCGGCAGTTTCGACTTTCACATCGACAACGCCGTGCGTCAGCCCAAAGGCAGCATCGAGCGGGTGCGCACCGATCTGTCGGCCACACTGTTTTTCAGCGAACCCGAGGATTACGACGGCGGCGAGCTGGAGATCCAGGACACTTTCGGCACGCAACGGGTGAAACTGCCCGCCGGCGATATGGTGCTGTACCCCGGCACCAGCCTGCACAAGGTCAATGCCGTCACCCGCGGCGCGCGTTATGCGTCGTTCTTCTGGACGCAAAGTCTGGTGCGCGAAGACAGCCAGCGCGCCCTGCTGTTCGAGATGGACGGGGCGATCCAGCAGCTCACTCAAGATATGCCCGATCACCCGTCGCTGATCCGCCTCACCGGCACCTATCACAATCTGTTGCGGCGCTGGGTCGAGGTATGAGTTTTCAACTGCGACGCGAAGAAGTACTCGACGGCGCCCAGCTCAACGCCATGCTTGAAGAAAGCCCGGCGCGTGCGGCGCAGGCGATTCTGCTCGCGGCCGGCCAGGGCATTGTTGAAGCGCAGGCGCTGCTCGGGCAGATCCTGCTCGATGGCCGTGGCATCGCCCAGGATCAACCCTTGGCACTGCGCTGGTTTGGTATCGCTGCCGGGCAAGGGCACTTGATGGCGCGCAACATGCTGGGGCGTTGTCATGAACATGGCTGGGGGTGTGTGGCGAATGCCGCGATTGCCGCGCAGCATTATCGAATCGCCGCTGACGCGGGGCTGGATTGGGCGATGTACAACCTGGCCAACCTGCTGGGTACCGGGCGCGGAGTGACGTTGGATCATGCTCAGGCCCTGAGGCTGTATCAGCGCGCCGCTGAAGCCGGCCACGCCAAGTCGATGAACCTGCTGGGGCGTTATCTGGAAGAAGGGCTGGTCTGTCGGGCCGACCCGGTCGCCGCGCGCGACTGGTACCGACGCTCGGCCGAGGGCGGAGATTTTCGTGGGCAGTTCAGTTATGCCGCAATGCTGGCTGATGCTGGATTGATCGAGGACGCACTGGGCTGGTTGCGCAAGGCACTGGCTACAGGGAACGTGAATTTTCTGCGGGTGAGCATGGTTTCATTATCGAGCGCCCGTCATCCGTCGATTCGCCAGATGGCCGATGCTTATCGGCAGCGGCTTGGGGAATTGCTCGTCGCTTGAGTCATTAAAAAGTCTTTCGGTTGGCCATTGGTTAGTTGGATTTTCTGCTTCTTGTATTTAATTTTAATAGTTAATAACTTGGCGAATTAGTTGTATCTGCCTACTGTCGGGTTCGATGTTATTCAAGTGATTGGAAGTTTCTTGTCGGCATCGAAAATAAATTAGCCGTTATTAATATCCACGGAAGACAAGGAGTCTTTGATGGAACTCAAGTTAAATGACAAGGTGGTCGAGGCCGCCGCGAAAGCGCCTCTGGCATTTGTAAATGCTTCGTTGGGTGTGGGTGAGGGGTATAACCGCGGTACCGGTTTGCAAGTGACCAAAGAGCAAATTATCAGTCTGAGAAAGTATGAAGTTCTCGGCCTCTCACTGCCCGTCCGGCTGCAAGATGTTATTGCCTATCTGAACTATGGTGCGGGTGATGAAGGCGGTGTGGGGTTGAAAGCGGGAGATTTTCTGCGCACCTTCAGCATGACCTATGATCACGCCAAACGCTGGTCGCCATTGCGCGAAAAGATCATGTTGACCGGTAACGATCTGAGAATCTTTGCCGGCAGTATTATCCGCACGGGTAACGCCATTGTCGAAGTGTATGAGGATCTCAAGGCCTCGAGGTATCTCGAAGAGCACAACATCAATACGCCTGAGGAATACCTGAATCTGCAACGGCAGATTCCGGGTCTGCCTGATCTTGACCTGTCTTCGGAAGATATCCTGGATATCAAGGCGTATCTCAATGACCTGTTGGCTAAAGTTGCGCATTGTCATCAGGAAGCCGAGCGCGTTCGGGCCCTGCTGGACGGTTTTGGCGCCGATATGCGTGAAAAGGTGCTGCCGGAAATTGCCTTGCGACTGCAGTTCGTCTCCAGGAACACTTATCAGAACGATATCAAGGCGCTGCAGGAAGTCATTGATCAGCGCGCAAAAGAAATTGATGAACTGAACAAACAGTACGATCAACTGGTGCAGGAAGCGATCAAGTCGGCGGCCACCCTGAATATTGGCGGATTGATTCTTGGCATTTACCAAGGCGTCAAGGCCGAGAAAATCCGCTCTGAACGTAATCGCCTGAAGCAACTGCAGCAGGTCGATAACCAGAGTATGGCAAGCAAGAACCAGACGCTGAGTTCGTTGAACAAGGTTCGAGATGATTTGCAGAATTTGAGTTACGTGGCGATTGAAGCCGAGGTCGCGACTCAGAACCTGATGTTGGTATGGAATGCCCTCAGTGATTACGTAGAGGCGTCGTTTAAGGAAGTTGACGGTATTTTCGAAGCGACTTCGCTACGCCGTTTCAAGATTCAATTACTGAGTATCATCGATCCCTGGGAACAGATAAAAGTCAGCTCTGATCAGTTGCTGAAAGTATTTGAAGAAGCTGACCGGGAATATGAAAGAAGTGGGCTGGTTGTTCGGAGTGGGTCAATGATGTCTTTGCTATCGGTTAGTTCGGCTGTACCTGCATTCAACATGGCGCGCCTGCGTGAGCATAATGCTGGCGTGCAGGCGCTTAATACCACGGCTCAGATGCTCTTCGAGCAATTCGATTACATGCCTGGAACTGTCGGAGCCATGAACAATCTGGCGCTCGCCATCAACAAAGCCACCTACGATCTGCGGAGTCAGGCACAGGCCACCGGCATTTATCTGGAACGCGCCGAGAAAAAACTGCGCAGCTATCAGGCTGAGCTGGAGTATCCAGACGACGCGGACGAAGTTCGCGAGGACATGGAGGTCGAGCTGAAGAATATCTTCAACAAGGTGGCGGTACAGACCGAAGATCTGAAAGCCGTGCACAAGAGCATCAGCGCTTATTACGATCGCAGCGCCTCGGCCGAGTGGATCGTGACGCTCAAGGCCGAACGTGTCACCACGATCGAGCTCAAGGGCAGATCCGACAAAAAACTCGCAGACCTGACGACCGAAATGAAGTCTGTTTCCGAGGGTATTGATCTGATCGCCAAGGCTGGCATCGAGAAAATTGGCGAACAAGCGCAGTTGTCTCTGGAAAATCTCAAGGCATTGGGATTGGCGCCACCTCAGGTGCAAGTTGCCCTGCTGGCTATCGAGACGCTGAAGAAACTGATTTCCGGCATTGGCGAGGCCGTTTCTTTTCTCAATATGCTGGCAGCGTACAACCGGCTGAATGAACAGGCAGGTGATCTGCGCACACAGATCAACAAATACAGCAAAGACCTGGCGCGCATTGAAGGCCGGATTGAGCTGGTCGAAACCCTGGATCAACTGGACGACGGCCGTGCGGCTTACGCTGGAGAGTTCAGCGTTCTGATCGATGACTTTACCCGCTTCGCCAATGATTTCAGACAGAACACTGCGCTTCCCGTTGAAACCCGGGCGCAAGCAGCGATTGATCGAGTCGCTGAAGTCGTCAAGCATCTGCAGAGCATTCATCAATAACAAGGAGCTGGAAAGGTGGGCGACTAGCCTGCCTTTCCTGAAACGGCATGAATGCTTTGGCTTATGAATTTTCAGCGATGCAACGGCGTGTACTGGACCGTTACGCGCGATTTCTCGGCACCTTGCCGACGACATTCAATGCGATACCGCTGGTCTTCGAGCGCCGGAGAAAGGCAGGGCATCAATTGGCCGTCCTGGCCAAAGACTCGCGTCTGGAGAACGCCCGGTTCAATCAGCGCTATCTGCAGGATTTCTGGGCGCGTACCGAAGCGTCGAGGCGTCTTGGCGCAGGGTATCTAGGGGATCTGCAAGTGTTTACCCGCGAAGCCCTGGATATCACAGGCAACACCTCCAGACACGAGCCTGTCAGCCAGGTGGACTTTCGGTTGTTTAGCCTTTCGCGGTCGACCAGCTGGCAGTTGTTCCCAGCAGAGGATGTGCCTGACCTGATCCACGAACTGGCACTGCGTTTCTATGCGCTGCAGGTCGAGATACGGCAGCTGAAATACACGGTCGTGGAAGTGTACGACGAGTCATTTGGCTTGAAGTCAGTGTTGCTCGGCGCTATGGATCACCGCTCCTGCCTGTGTCATGCGACGCCAACCGTTGCCGAAGGGTTGTTTGGCGATTCATTGACGACGCCTGTCTGGGATCTGGCTTATGCATCGACCGATCCGGCCATCAGGGCGGCTGAATACCAGGCTGATATCGCGGCGTTATTCAATGGATTCGTGTCGGTGAATACGCAGATGGGGCTATTCATCGAAGCGCTTTATCAGCGCCTCGACAACGTGTGCAATCAACTCTTGCAGGCGAAGTCTGCGGTGAAACTGAGTGAGCTGAATTTCAAACTCGCCGCGATGACCGAGAACGCCAATGAGTGCATGGCAATGCTCGATCATCTTGAGGCGTGGCTGCGCCCATAAAAAAAGGCCCATGATTGCTCATGGGCCTTTTTCTCAATCGCTACGTATTACACGTAGAACGATTTCAGCGGCGGGAAGCCATTGAATTCGACGGCGCTGTAGCTGGTGGTGTAAGCACCGGTCGACAGCCAGTACAGACGATCACCGATGGCCAGGTTCAGCGGCAGACCGTACTTGTAGTTCTCGTACATGATGTCGGCGCTGTCGCAGGTCGGGCCGGCGATGACCACTTCTTCCATCTCGCCTTTCTTCTCGGTCCAGATCGGGAACTTGATCGCTTCGTCCATGGTTTCGATCAGGCCGGAGAACTTGCCCACATCGGTATAAACCCAGCGCTCGACGGCGGTGCGGGATTTACGCGCAACCAGTACCACTTCGCTGACCAGAATACCGGCGTTGGCAATCAGCGAACGGCCCGGCTCCAGAATGATTTCCGGCAGGTCATCGCCGAAGTCTTCCTTCAGGAAGCGGATGATTTCTTCGGCGTAGGTTTCCAGGCTGTTGGTGCGGGTGATGTAGTTGGCCGGGAAGCCGCCACCCATGTTGATCAGCTTCAAGTGAATGCCGTCTTCTTCTTTCAGGCGCTCGAAGATCACTTTGACCTTGGCGATCGCCGCGTCCCAGACACTGATGTCGCGCTGTTGCGAACCGACGTGGAACGAGATGCCGTACGGCACCAGGCCCAGGTCGCGGGCGAGGATCAGCAGGTCCATGGCCATGTCGGTCTGGCAGCCGAACTTGCGCGACAGTGGCCAGTCAGCGGTGGTCGAGCCTTCGGTGAGGATGCGCACATAGACTTTCGCACCCGGCGCAGCCTTGGCAATGTTGCGCAGGTCGGCTTCGGAGTCGGTGGCGAACAGGCGCACACCCTTCTCGTAGAAGTAGCGGATGTCCTTGGACTTCTTGATGGTGTTGCCGTAGCTGATCTGGTCCGGGCTGACGCCACGGCCCATGACTTTGTCCAGCTCATAGATGGAGGCGATGTCGAAGCTCGAACCTTTCTCTTTGAGCAGGTCGATGATCTCGACAGCCGGGTTGGCCTTGACCGCGTAGTAGACCTTGGCGAATTCGAAACCGGCGCGCAGGTCATCGTAGGCCTGGGCGATCATCGCGGTGTCGATCACCACGAACGGGGTTTCCTGTTTGTCGGCGAACGCCTTCATTTTCTGAAAGGTTTCGCGCGCGAAATAGTCTTCGACCTGGATCGACATGCTGGGAGCTCCTATGGGCAAACTCGTAAAAACAATGGGTGCAAATGAACGCCCTCCGTATCCCCACTTTGGTTCGCCTACTTCCCAAGGCATGTCGCCGAAAGCAAAAAGGCCACGGGCGTATCTGCCCTTGGCCTTGCTGTCTCGTCGTCAGTACTTGAGCCGGATGGATCGTTTCCAGCATGGACGTTCGGCGCGAACTTTAGGGCGTGAGGGGCCTGAGATCAACTAAAAATGTCGCGTTTTTGCACGCTTCTGACGTACGTCGCGGATATCACTCTTTGTAGCCGACCGAGATGACGGACAGATGTTCCCCGGGAATTTTCATGTGTTAAAAATACCTGCACGTTCGCGGCTTTTGTCGGCTAATTAGCGGGGAAGTGTGATCGGCGCAACATCGGCGACGTTGGCGGCGAGAGGTGGATGTGAGGGGGATTTTGGCTGTTTGGGAGCGGGAGTTTGCAGAGGTTCTGTGAACGCAGCTGTTGAGATTCTTTTCCGCCCTGCGAATCATCAGGAAATTGCACAAATCCTGTGGGAGCGAGCCTGCTCGCGAAGACATTTTCACAGCCAACATCATTGTTGCCTGTTATTGCGCATTCGCGAGCAGGCTCGCTCCCACAGGTCAGGTGTTTTTACGCGATTACAGCCTCAGCCGGCGAGACAATATTGGTCTTCATCCCGCGCGAACGCCCCGAGCTCAGATAGGCTGCGATCGACTCCTGCGTCACCTCACCGAGGAACACCCGCTCGGCATCCATCACCGGCAGCCATGAACGGTTGAACTCGTACATGCGCGACAGCAGGATGCGCAGGTGTTCGTCGTACGCCGCGGTGGCGTTGAACTCACGCAGATACTGCGCGCAGGTGCCGGTCTGGCGGTGCAGGTCGCGACGACGCACATAGCCCAGCGCCTTGTTCTCGGCACAGGTGACCACCACATAGCGTCGGTCATGCTCGTCCATCAACTCCAGCGCATCGGCCACCGGGGTTTCCGGGCTGACCGAAGGCGCATTGTCGGCGGCGTCTTCAGCCTTCACCAGCAGCAGGCGTTTGAGGGTGCTGTCCTGACCGACGAAATTGCTGACAAAGTCGTCCGCCGGGTGTGCGAGCAGGGTGTCCGGGTGATCGATCTGCAGCAGTTTGCCGGCGCGGAAGATCGCGATCTTGTCACCGAGCTTGATCGCTTCGTCGATGTCGTGGCTGACCATGATCACGGTCTTGTTCAGCGCGCGCTGCATCTCGAAGAACTCGTTCTGGATCATCTCGCGATTGATCGGGTCGACCGCACCAAACGGCTCGTCCATCAGCAACAACGGCGCATCCGCCGCCAGTGCGCGGATCACACCGATGCGCTGTTGCTGGCCGCCGGACAGTTCACGCGGATAGCGTTGCAGATACTGCTTGGGTTCCAGCTTGATCATGCTCATCAGTTCGCGAGCGCGGTCGTGGCATTTCTGTTTGTCCCAGCCGAGCAGTTTCGGCACCACGACGATGTTCTCTTCGATGGTCATGTTGGGGAACAGACCAATCTGCTGGATCACGTAGCCGATGTTGCGGCGCAGGGTGACTTCGTCGAGGTCGGTGGTGTCTTCGCCGTTGATCAGGATCTTGCCCGAGGTCGGCTTGATCAGGCGGTTGATCATTTTCAGCGTGGTGCTTTTGCCGCAACCCGATGGCCCGAGGAACACACAGATTTCGCCTTCATTGACGGTCAGGCTCACCGAGTCCACGGCTTTGACATCTTTGCCGTTGCTCTGGAAGGTCTTGCTGAGGTTTTGAAGTTCGATCATTTGAGGAGTCCTTTTGGAGTCAGCGTACGTTGCAGCCACTGCAGGAGAAGGTCGGCGAAGATCGCCAGAAGACTGACCAGCAGCGCGCCGACGATCAGCATCGACATGTCGCTGCGGCTGATGGAGGCGAGGATCAGCACGCCAAGGCCACCGGCGCCGATGGTCGCGGCGATGGTCATCACGCCGATGTTCATCACCACCGCGGTGCGCACCCCGGCGAGGATCACTGGCACTGCAATTGGCAACTCAACCATGCGCAGGCGCTGGCCGAAGGTCATGCCGATGCCGCGTGCGGCTTCACGAATGCCCGGTTCGACGCCCGTCAGGGCGAGGTAGGTGTTGCGCATGATCGGTAGCAGTGAGTAAAGGAACACTGCGGTAATCGCCGGCATCGGCCCCAGGCCCTGGCCGAATCTGGAGTAGAACGGCAGCAGCAGGCCGAACAGAGCAATCGACGGCACGGTCAGCAGCACTGTGGCGCTGGCCTGCAAGGGACCGGCGAGGCTCGGGAAGCGCGTCATCAGGATGCCCAGCGGCACACCGATGAAAATCGCCAGCGTTACCGCGATGCCGACCAGGGTGATGTGCTGCCAGGTCAGGTGCATCACCTGCTGCCAGTCGAGGTGGGAAAAGGCGTTCAGAAATTCCATGACTTTTCCTCCTTAGTTGAGTGGATGCTGGCGCAGGAAATCCGCGGCCACTTTCGATGGGCTTTCGTGGTCGACGTCGACCCGCGCGTTGAGCTGGCGCATGGTTTCGTCATCGAACAGTTGCGCCAGCGGCTTGAGTTGCTCGGCCAGTTGCGGGTGCTTGTCCAGATACGCCTGACGCACCACCGGCGCGGCGGTGTAGTCGGGGAAGTAGTGCTTGTCGTCTTCCAGCAGCTTCAAGCCGAAGGCGTTGAGGCGGCCGTCGGTGGTGTAGACCAGACCGGCAAACACCTGGCCGTTGCGCAGCGCGGTGTAGACCAGCCCGGCGTCCATCTGCCGGATGTTCTTGCGGGTCAGGTTCATGTCGTAGAGCTTGACCATGCCGTCCAGGCCGTCGGAGCGGTTGGCGAACTCGGTGTCCAGCGCCACCAGGTGATTGGTCTTGGCCTCATCGCGCAGCACCTTGTTCAGGTCGCTGATGGTGTTGATCTGCGGGTACTCCTCGGCGACTTTTTTCGGCAGGGCGAGGGCGTAGGTGTTGCTGAATTTCGACGGGGTCAGCCAGATCAGGCCTTTTTTCGCGTCGAGTTCTTTGACCCGGGCGTAGGACTGTTCGCTGTCGAGTTTTTCGGTGACATGGTTGTAGGCCACCAATGACACGCCGGTGTATTCCCAGAGCATGTCCAGTTGTCCGCTTTCGTGGGCGCTGCGGGCGAGGTTGCTGCCCAGACCGCCGGTGATCTGCGCGTCGTAGCCTTTGCTGCGCAGGTATTGCGCGGTGATTTCCGCGAGCAGGGTCTGCTCGGTGAACACCCGGGCGCCGAGGCGAATGAGCGGTTTTTCCGCCGCCTGGGCAAATCCTGCGAACAGCATGATGCAGCCTAAGATCAAGCTAAATCGTTTCATATTCATTCCTTCGCAAGAGCCTTAAGACGGGCGCAAACCGCGTTCCAGCCAGAGACGGCTGGCGAGGGTGACCACGCCATCGAGCAGCAGGGCCAGCAGCGCAGTGCACGCGGCGCCGAGCAGCAGTTGCGGCTGATTGTTCAGGGCGATGCCAGGGAAGATCAGGCTGCCGAGGCTGTTGGCGCCGATCAGGAAGGCCAGCGGCGCGGTGCCGACGTTGATCGCCAGTGCCACGCGCACGCCACCGATGATGATCGGCACGGCGTTGGGCAATTCGACTTTCCACAGCACCTGGCGCGGGGTCATGCCGATGCCGACGGCGGCTTCCTTCAGCGAACCCTGAACGTTTTTCAGGCCTTCGTAGGTGTTGCGCACGATCGGCAACAGGGACGCGAGGAACAAAGCGAAGATCGCCGGACCACTGCCGATGCCGAGAACCCCCAGGGCAATCGCCAGTACAGCCAGCGGTGGCACGGTGTTGCCGATATTGAAGATCTGCATGAAGCGTTCAGCGCGGCCGACCATGGTCGGGCGACTGAGGAAGATACCGGCGGGGATGCCCACGACCAGGGCGGCCAGCATTGAAGCGAGGACGAGAATCAGATGAGCTTGCAGGTAAAACAACAAATCGTCGCGGTAGTGTTCGATCGTGTTGATGCCGATCCAGTGAACCAGCAGGGCCAGGAGCGCGATAACCACCGCACCTCCCATCAGCCCTTTGCCATAGCGGATAGCCACAGGCGGACTCCTTTTCTTGTAGTCGGCGAACGCTCTCCCGTGTGGCATGCCAAGCCTTGGCTGCCGGGAAATAAACGTTCGCGAGAAGCAGCTCCTTCAGCACCGGCAACAAGCGGTCTGAAAGCGAGCCATGAGCGCAGCCTCGTCAGGCTAACTTGCTGATTTTTCAGCCCCTGACGAAATGTCGTAACAGGGGATGGACGTCTCCATGCTTTAAAAGGTTCCCATCTGGGGCAGCATTTGGCCACCCTTAATGTGCTCAACGGTTCGGTTATTGCATCGAGTTGGGCTATAATCGCGGCCCTTTTTTGAATCACCGCCAGGCGATTTCCCATGACCAACCAGGCCGCCGAAGTCGCGAAACGCCGCACTTTCGCCATTATTTCCCACCCCGATGCCGGTAAAACCACGATCACCGAAAAGCTCCTGTTGATGGGCAAGGCGATTGCAGTGGCCGGTACGGTGAAATCCCGTAAATCCGACCGCCATGCGACATCCGACTGGATGGAGATGGAGAAGCAGCGGGGTATTTCCATTACCACGTCGGTCATGCAGTTCCCGTATCGCGAACACATGATCAACCTGCTCGACACCCCGGGCCACGAAGACTTCTCCGAAGACACCTACCGCACCCTGACGGCGGTCGACTCGGCGCTGATGGTGCTCGACGGTGGTAAAGGCGTCGAGCCACGGACCATCGCCCTGATGGACGTCTGCCGTCTGCGTGACACGCCGATCGTCAGCTTCATCAACAAACTCGACCGTGACATCCGCGACCCGATCGAACTGCTCGACGAAATCGAAGCCGTTCTGAAGATCAAGGCAGCGCCGATCACCTGGCCGATCGGTTGCTACCGCGACTTCAAGGGCGTGTACCACCTGGCCGACGACTACATCATTGTCTACACCGCCGGTCACGGTCACGAACGCACCGAAACCAAGATCATCGAGAAGCTCGACTCCGACGAGGCGCGCGCGCACTTGGGCGACGAGTACGATCGCTTCCTCGAACAGCTGGAACTGGTGCAGGGCGCCTGCCACGAGTTCAACCAGCAGGAGTTCCTCGACGGTCAACTGACTCCGGTGTTCTTCGGTACGGCATTGGGCAACTTCGGTGTCGATCACGTGCTCGACGCTGTAGTTGACTGGGCACCGCGTCCGCTGGCCCGTGTCGCCAACGAACGTACCGTGGAGCCGGTGGAAGAGAAGTTCTCGGGCTTCATCTTCAAGATCCAGGCGAACATGGACCCGAAACACCGCGACCGCATCGCCTTCATGCGTATCTGCTCCGGCAAGTACGAGAAAGGCATGAAGATGCGCCACGTGCGTACCGGCAAGGACGTGCGCATCGGCGACGCCCTGACGTTCTTCTCCTCCGAGCGTGAACAGCTGGAAGAGGCGTACGCCGGCGACATCATCGGTCTGCATAACCACGGCACGATCCAGATCGGCGACACCTTCAGCGAAGGTGAAGTCCTCGGTTTTACCGGTATCCCGCACTTCGCCCCGGAGCTGTTCCGTCGTGTGCGTCTGCGTGATCCGCTGAAGTCCAAGCAGTTGCGTCAGGGTCTGCAGCAGTTGGCCGAAGAAGGCGCGACCCAGGTGTTCTTCCCGGAGCGCAGCAACGACATCATTCTTGGCGCCGTCGGTGTGCTGCAGTTTGATGTGGTCGCCAGTCGTTTGAAGGAGGAATACAAGGTTGAGTGCTCGTATGAGCCGATCACTGTTTACTCCGCGCGCTGGATCGAGTGCAGCGACAAGAAGAAGCTTGAGGAATTTTCCAACAAAGCGGTGGAGAACCTCGCACTGGATGGTGGTGGGCACCTGACCTACCTCGCTCCGACGCGGGTTAACCTGGCGTTGATGGAAGAGCGGTGGCCGGATGTGAAATTCCGGGCGACGCGTGAGCATCATTAAGCGCTGAGCTGGTTTGTTCGAAAGCCCCTGAGGTGTAGGCCTTGGGGGCTTTTTTTGGGGCTTTGGTCTTGGCGGCCTTTGGGCCGACCAGGTTCTTGGTTTTTTTGTGTACATATCCGTTTTTTAGGTGATGGCGGATTAGGGTTCCGCCCTTACGGCGGGTCACTTTTTCCAGACGCCGAAAAAGTAACCA